>CAZOBR010000005.1:0-40051 GCA_964578035.1 uncultured Gammaproteobacteria bacterium | reverse complement strand
AATGCCTTGTTTGTCAAACCGCGTGAATGCCAGAGATCATTTATAATTAATCAGAAGCTCCCTAACACTAATTTAACACGATGCACTCGTTTTCTGTTACTTAATGATTCTCTAAAAGCTGGCCAAAACCGCTGATTTTGTCGGCGATTTTATTAGCTCTAAGCGCATGCCAATAGGTTGCTGTATTAATTGCAATTACAGGTTTGTTCAGTTCAACTTCAAGTTCTGCCGCAAGCTTAATTGCTGATAAGTTAGTGCCTACTTGCACAATCGCATCCACATCATCATCGTTTAACGCTTCAATGGTTGAACGCGTCTGTTCGGTCGTTACTTCAGCAATGGCTGTCCAACTTGGGCATTGCAAGCAAGCATCCCTAACCGTATTGAAACCGTGATCAGATAAATAGTTACGAACTTCATCATTGGCAATTGGATAGTAGGGCGACATGAATGCAATATTGCGAATACCCCCGATTGCATGCATTGCCGCAACAACGGCTTCTGAGCCGACCGACAGACTTAATTGTGCGGCGTCTTCAACTCTTGCCTTCCATTTCGCACCGCCCTCGGCGCCGCCATAAAATGTGACGGCAGACATGCCCATTACTAAATAATCGGGCGCGCAGGTCAGCACGCCATCTACTGCATCTAATACGTTTTCTGAAATTTTCATGGTGCCAGCCATGAAACTTTCATTAGAGATTGCATTGGCATTTTTTACCACAATACGACTGTAGTGGTTTGTCACACCCGGCACCCGCATGTCATCAAAATCAGGTTGTACAATCGTATTGGTAGAGGGTCCTAATACACCAAACTTAGCTCGGTAACCTAGTACATCTGTCATATTAAAACCCTATTATCAAATGCGTTTACTAATAGTTATTGATAGTACGGGTCCGCCCAAGTACCAGCAGACTTAGATCGCACTGGCTGCACTAGAACGGGCGGTTCACTTTGTGGAAACTCGTCGCCCCAATTAACTGGGTCGCCAAGCATTTCAACACGCGCATTATCAGTATACCAATCAACGAGATCGCCGTCACAGCGTAGCAAAAAGGTCGTACCTTCTTTTTCACCGGCAGTAAAATCACCATGGCGAACATGTGCTGGACGGAAGAAATACGTGCCAGGATCTAAATTACCAAAGCTGTAATTGAACTCACCTTCAAGCGTGTATGACTCTTCAAACACTGGGTGGTGTGCAAGCGGGTGTTCGCGCCAGCCTGGCTTGGCTTTAATCAAGCGCGTATAGAAACCAGTAATTGGGTCACGATACATTAATTTGATATACAAACCAGGTACGGGTGTGCCACCACGCTCAAAGTCCATTGGGCTGCCATTTTCTGGATCGGTCACTTCGAACCAATCCATTTCTTGCGTGTGCTTAATAACAAACTCGTGCTCTTTAGGGGTATTCGGCGCGTCGGCCGAAGCAGGTGTAAATTCCCAGTTACCGTATTCGCGAAATAATAAAATTTCAGTGCCAGCATCAACTTCAATCGCTGGCGTTAAGATTCCTTTTGGTGCACAAAAATATCCGCCTTCAGTTAATTTGATATCGCCTAAGCGTACTTCGCCTTTTAGCACATACCATTCTGTCATCGCGGCATGCAGGCCAGACACCCGACTCCAATCTGTTTTAAAGTTAACGCGCAGTGACGCCGAACCGTCTTCTTCGTCGTAACTTAAATTCTTCTGAACAGCTTCGCCCTTACCCAGTGGTAATTCGGCCATGTGCCAAATTAAATCGTCTTCGTGTACAAATTCTACGTGAGGTCGCATATCTTTCTCCTGCGTTAATTCAGGCGAGAAGATAGCAAAACTACAACATAATCAAAAATAGATATAAATTATATTATTCATAGAGTTTTATCTATGAACCCCATTTACCCTTCATGGCCGATTGAACGTTCTTTTCAATCTTCTTCATAGGCAATAGATCACGCGAGTTTGTCAACATAAATTCCAAAAATCGCGACGCAACCGGCGATAGCTTTTTGTCTTTTAAATGCACAATACGCCATTCGGTTTTAATCGGAAATCCAGACACATTGAGCTGTGTAATGCCGTCAGTGTCAGCATTGCTGAGGATGTAAGCCGAGATAATCGAAATACCCATGTTGGCCATCACCGCATGCTTGATGGCTTCGTTACTCTGAATTGTCACGACATCAGAAATTGTGTAACCCTGCGAGACTAAATAGTCGTTAACACAAATCAGCGAACTTGAGCCAGCTTCGCGCATAACAAAACGTTCGTTAGCAATATCTTTCCATTGCAAGCGTTTACGCTTGGCTAGGTGATGCTCTTTAGACGCAATAACCGCTATCGGATTAGGTAAAAATGGATAAGACTCTATTTCAAGCTCATTCGGCAGCTCACTGAAAAAATAGAGATCATCTAAGTTATTGCTCAGCCGCTCAATCACCTCAGCGCGGTTGCCAACATGAAAGTCTACTTTAACGCCAGGATACAGCTCACAAAAAGGCGCCAGCACATAAGGGATAAAATATTTAGCCGTGGTAACTACACAAATACTTAAGGTGCCCGACTGCAGGCCTTTGAGTTCTTTAATCCGGTCGTCTAAATTATCGATTACTGCAAACACTTGACGACCAGCCGTTGCAACTTCTTGACCGGCCGCGGTCAACTTTAAGCGCTTGCCAATGACTTCATATAGCGGCAATCCAATGGCTTCAGACAATTTTTTAATTTGCATCGAAACCGATGGCTGCGTTAAATGCAGCTGCTCTGAGGCGCGTGCAATGCTTTCTAATTCAGCTACCTTTAGAAAAATTTCCAGCTGTCTTAAGGTACCCAGCTTACTTAATAATCTTAAGTCTAATTTTTTCATAGGGTAAACAGCGCGTTAAATACAACGCTAAATTTCAATTGCACAGTAAGCATTGTAGAGAAAGTACGCTGATATAAAAACCGCTTAAGGACTTGTTCAGATCATTAATGTCATAAAAAAGGGCTCCAAAAATGGAGCCCTGTATAAAACTAAGGTTGAATCTTGCTGCTATTCAATTGGTGATAACAAACGAGCATCCGTTACCAGTGCACGAACACCGTGTGCATGATCTTCTTCAAACACATTGCTCTCACACCATTTACCAATCGTGTTGATATCCAGTTTGGCGCATTGTGGGCGCACACTCCAAGATACTTGTAATGGCGAGCAAGCTTGTTCTGTATAGCTTGGGCCAGTTGTTGAACCCATGAATTGAACAGGCACACCTGTGTTAGACGGAATTGCTTTTGCTTGGTGGAAACCATTTGCTTGATTGCCGTCATAACTTAGATCATTAAAGTCTAATGCACTGCTGTCATTAACCAGTGTGAATACTTGGGTTTCAACGCGTAAGTCTGGGTTTGCACAGGCGTCAGACAGGCATGAACCTAAGCCAGGCCCCGGAGCGACATCACAACTGGTGTGTACCCAGTGCACTTCAATCGTGTCGCCAGGTGCAAGGCCTTTACAGATTTCGCCTTCTGGTGCTATTAACTCGGCTTTGGTTAAGGCTTTTGAAATACCGCATTGGTAGCCACTGCCGTAACCATCTTTGCCATCACCGGCGTAGATTGAAAAGTCTTTTGCCTTGTGCTCAGCATTGGCATGAAAGTGGATGTTACACAAATTCATGTCAGATGAAGGCGGCGCCAAACTAAACTTAACTGAATTGGTGCCAACTTTAGAGTCAATGTCGCGTGGCGTCTGACCAGCATAACCAACACAAACGTCTGGCTGCGTGGCTTGTTCTTTGGTGGCATCCTTAGCAGCATCAATAGCATCATCTGCCGCAGTACACGCACTTGTTATAGCCAATAATGGGATAATACTCAACGATAAAACTAACTGTTTAAACATAGTCATATTTTTCATAGCTTGATAAATGGTTTGTTCTTTAAGAACTCTTAAGGGTGGTTATTGTTGTGATATCAATTATAGCGCTACATTTTTGTAACTTTTTATATTAATGTGACATCGGGGTTGATAAAGGACATACCGATTTGTTCGACATTATTCACATTTATTATCAACATTAAGTGAATTCTTATTTTATCTCACGGCACCAATACGCTAATTGGTCAATCAACGAGTTAATATTTACGTCGAAACACTGTACAGAACAGTGCCTGCCAAGAGTATAATCACCCCCCTGCAAGAAACGTATTAAGACTTGAACAGTTTACGAGTTAGTAATGACCGAATCAAATAATTCTAGCGAAATAAAACTACCCATCGTCGGTATTTTAGGTGACGGGCAACTGGCCATGATGATGGCACAGGCTTATCAAGCGCTGGGTGGTCAGGTTTATATTTTCGGTGCGTCTGCACAAAGCCCCGCGGGCACAGTGGCCAACAAAGTATTTGTGGGTAACCCAAACGACTTTAATGACCTTGAAGAATTTTTTAACGCCTCTGACGTAGTCACGCTTGAAAATGAATTTAATGACAGCAACGTATTAAGTTATGCGTCTACTGAAACCGAAACACTCTTATATCCAGATCCTAAACGGTTTGGTTTAATTGAAGACAAACTCTCTGAAAAACTATTCTTTCAAGATCTTGGTATTCAGCAAGCCGAGTTCTTTGAAGTTAAAAGCGCAGACGACTTGCTTGATCAACCTGGTTACTTAAAACTCGCCAAAGGTGGGTACGATGGCATTGGCACCTATCGTGTTAACAACGAACAAGAAGCACTTGAAATATATAATACGATCAAGTCGGCGGGTGTGGTGTTGTTTGAACACGCGATTAACTTTAAAAAAGAGTTATCGTTAATTGCGGTATCAGACACTGAACAAATGATTTTTTACCCCATGGTAGAAACACATCAAGAACATGGCACATGCCGTTATGTGACGTTTCCTTCGGGTATTAGTAATGCAGTTGAGCAGCAAGCGCAGGCTCACGTAAAACTGATTTTAGACAAACTCAATACGCGCGGCCTATTTGCCTTTGAATTTTTTCTTGATGCAAATGATCAATTGATACTAAATGAATCAGCACCAAGACCACACAACTCAGGCCATATTACGCTTGATTTGGCCGACTGCAATCAGTTCGAAAATCACATGCGCTCGGTTGCAGGCCTGCCATTAATAGAACCTAAGTTGCTTGAAGAATCAATGACTATGGTTAACTTGCTTGGCACACAAAATGGGCCATTTGACGCGCAAAAAATCACAGACAGTGTCAGTGATTCGAACACCAGCATTACACTGTATCGAAAAAGTGACTCACGCATTAAACGTAAGATGGGCCACATAAACCTATGGGGTGCTGAGCAGCAACAACGCGCTGAGCACTTTGTTAAAAGCTTAGACGTTTAAATTGAAAGACGTTTAAATTGGTAGATCTTTAACCGCTTTATAATTAATTAAAAATACTCCGAGATTCAAATGAAAGTAGCAATAGTAATGGGTTCTGATTCTGATTGGCCGGTAATGAAAGCCGCGGCCGACATAATGGAAGAATTCGACATTCGTTATGAAGCGAAAGTTGTTTCCGCGCATCGCACACCTGAAGACATGATGCAGTTTGCAAAGTCAGCTATTGATGAAGGTTTCAGCGTTATCATTGCGGGTGCGGGTGGCGCAGCGCACCTTCCTGGCATGGTAGCGTCGTGCACAAGCTTGCCAGTCATTGGTGTACCTGTGCGCGGCAGTAATCTTGAAGGGATGGACTCTTTATTATCAATCGTGCAAATGCCACGAGGCATTCCAGTTGCAACCGTAGCAATTAACAATGCAATGAACGCTGGCTTATTGGCCGTAAGAATGTTGTCTATCAGTGATGTTGGCTGCCGCGAAAAACTGACCAAATACGCGCAGGACATGGCCGAGACATCGCGCCGTAAAACATTAGACTAACCGTTAGCTAAATAATAAGTCTGTTATTTTTTAACTGAATACATAAACGGTTTTACGCCGAGTTTTTGTAGTCTGTTTTTGACCGTTTTGGCTTTTCGTTTATCCGGGTATGGGCCCAAACGCACACGATAATACGTGCCTTTATCTTTCACTTCGCGGGCTTGCATAACCGATTGATAGCCTTGCAAGCCTAAACGCGCACGCAGCTTTTCAGCATCGGCGGCTTCTTTAAACGACGCGGCCTGTAAATAGTAATCATAGTTCTCATGCTCACGACTCGGCTGCGAGTTAGGTAAATCATCCGGCATTACCTTTTCAATGTCGGGCAACAGAGTATAAAAATCGAATTCCTTCTCAGTACTTTTTTGCTCAATAAACTCAGCAATTGTTTGTTCTTGTTCAACGGTGTTTTTTGATGCCGTGAACAACGTTTTTAAACCAGAACCAAAATCACTGCTGCCCGTTTGCGCACCATTAACCAGCATGCCGATCACCACACCGCACAGCAAAATAACAAACATCAGCCCCCAAGGTAAATCCCATTGCTTGCGAACTTTTTTAGCCTTAGTCTTCGGCTTTGGTTTAATGCGCTTTGCTTGTGCCATTACACTGCCGCTATATTAATCTGGATTGTCACTACATTGCTTCGGGCGCGCCAACGCCAATAATTTGTAAACCATTTTTCAACACTTGGCGCACAGCAGAGGATAATGCCAGCATCGCATCACGCGCTTGCGGCTCAGCTTCTAAAAACTTAACCGTGTTGTAGTAAGAGTGAAACGCTGTCGCTAAATCACGCAAGTAATAGGTAATTTGATGCGGTTCATAATTCGCTGCAGCGGCGTTAACAATTTCAGAAAAACGCTGTAATGACGTTAATAATGTTTGCTCATGGTCACCGCTTAACTGGCTGAAATCCGCGCTTTGAATGGCGCTGGTATCAATGCCTCGCTCTGCTGCCGTTTTGAAAATACGGCAGATGCGGGCGTGCGCGTATTGCACATAGTACATTGGGTTTTCGTTGCTCTGTGATTTAGCCAAGTCTAGATCAAAATCCATATGCTGCTCAGATTTACGCTGCGCATAAAAGAAACGTGCTGCATCAGAACCAACATCGTCACGCAGTTGACGCAAGGTAACAAACTCACCACTGCGCGTAGACATACCGAGCTTTTCACCATCGCGATACAACACCGCAAACTGCACTAACAATACTTTGAGTTTGTCTGAGTCTAAACCCAGCGCTTGCATGGATGCTTTAACGCGCGGGATGTAACCGTGATGGTCAGACCCCCAAATATTAATGGCCAAATCAAAACCACGATCGAGCTTGTCTTTATGATAGGCAATGTCAGATGCAAAATAGGTTGGTTGGCCATTATCACGAATAACTACACGGTCTTTCTCATCTCCATAATCGGTGGTGCGAAACCACCAAGCACCACCTTTTTCATACACATCGCCAGACTCTTTGAGCTGCGAAATCGCAGCATCTATTTTGCCGCTATCAAATAACGAACGTTCTGAGTACCACGTATCGTAATCTACCCCAAACTCACTTAAATCTTGTTTGATATCCTCTAAAATTGAACTTAAGGCGCGCTCAAAAAACACTGCAAAACCCGTATCGCCTAAAGTCTGTTTGGCGAGTGCAATCGTGGCATCCAGCGCCGCTTCGTCTTCAAGGTCAGCACGCACAGCTTGAATATCAGATGCCGCAACAACATAGGCATCACTGTGCGCGGCAGCTAACTCTTGCCCCATCACAACAACGTATTCGCCTTTATAGCAATTGTCCGGCAACGCAATATCTATATTGCAAGCTTGTAAATAACGCACCCACACACTCACCGCCAAAATATCCATTTGCCGACCCGCATCGTTCACATAATACTCGCGCTCTACGGTATTACCAGCAGCCGCTAATAGCCGTGCTAGCGCGTCACCGTAGGCAGCACCGCGACCATGCCCAACGTGCAATGGCCCCGTTGGGTTGGCAGACACAAACTCCACCATAATTTTTTGCTTAGAATTCGGCTCAGCAAGACCATAAGCATCACCTTGCGCAAAGATCGTAGTCAACACACTTAACTGTGCATCTTGCGCAACAAACACATTAATAAAACCAGGGCCAGCAATATCAACCTGTGTGATGAGCGAATCACTCGGTAATGCCGCAACAATCAACTCCGCAAGCTCACGCGGCTTACGCTGCGCTACCTTAGCCAAGGTCATCGCCACATTGGTCGCAAAATCGCCATGCTCTTTTTGCCGCGTACGCTCAAACATCAACCGCACGTCATGCTCACTCGGAATCACCGAGTCGGCTTTTAATTGCTCAATGGCTTGATTAAATATGTTGTGGAGTTGTTCTTTCACTGCCTAATTCTCAAAATTATCGGTAACGCGATTAGTCAAAATCGCAAGCGCGAATTTTAACGCGTTATGCACAGACACGATAGCGGGATTTATCGGTATTTAACTTTATCGCTTAAAGACAATTGAGACTGAGAGTTCAGGACAAGACTTATTTTTACTTAACTTTTTATCCTGTGTGTACCTAGAATGGCGAATTCTCTTGATCAATGACAAGATTCACTTATCTAACAACTCTAAACATTCCTTGTCACTTAAGCCAGAGTCATTTAATAACTAAAGACAAACGATACTTATAGTGTTTATCTTAGTCTTAATCGGTATGCACAAACTGTTGTCAGGCAATGCTAGTAACTGATGGGCGAATAACTCTGAGATGTTGGCGGTATCTTGATCAGTATAGTAAATCAAAAATTCACCAGTGCTAGTTACTTGGTAGTCAAAAAATGGCGTAGCGCCTTGATGTGGCGCACTAAGCTGTTTTCGATCGGTGCCATCAAGTTGAACACTATTCAAGGTATTTTTTGCAGCACCATTGACTCGTTCTATTAAATAAACACGATCCTTTTCTGGGCTAAGTATAAATATCTCACTTTCATTACTCTCATTAACAAATGTGTTGCTGTCACTTAGCTGAGTCGCTGCGCCACTTGATAAATTAATTATATAAAGTGCCAATTCATCGATTCGCGGGCCATAACTTACTAACAGCTGATTTGCATCAACCAACGCAAAATCACCCACATAAACAGAAAACGGCGTGAGTAACGCAAGTGGCGAACTCTGGCCAAATTTATAACGAAACAATGCGCCGAACTGTCGGGTTTGACCATTGATACTTAACTCAGTTGATACATCAAAAAATACAGCACTGCCGTCCATTTGAAACTCAGTCAAATTAATACGCTCTGATGGATCAGAGGCCGTGTAAAGAATGGTGATAGCGCCTCCGCCAATTGGCGCAGAATAAAGACCAACTAAACGGCCATTGTCCATTGAGTTAGTGAAAATTACTGACGCACTGTCTGGACTAATTGTGACATTTGCAACTCTGTTGAGATTATTTGCCTGATCTAATTCATTTTCGTCAGTGCCATTTATATTTACGCTAAACAATGCTTTTGCATTAGTCGTTGGTGCTTCTGTAATAAACACAACTTTTTGCTGATCAGGGCTAATACGAAATATAAAACTGGCTATGTCTTGTGACGCACTCGTTGTTGTCAATTGCGTAAGATCACCACCATTGATCGAGATAGCAAACAAATTATCAAGATCACTCTGCCCTTGAAAAAACGCGATCAATGATGCTCGATAAACCAGCCTTGTGCCATCTGCAACAAACTGTATATCACCAAAACTCATACCTGAATGTAATAGAGTTGATGCGCCTCCAGAAATTGGCACACTGTATAGGTTTTGCAAAATGCCTGATGAATTATTAGTAGTATAAACAATGTTCGCACCATCCGGACTGACTGCGAAGTTACGCACGCCGCTCAAGGTTGATTGTGCAGGTAAGTCGATACTAGTTAGCATTGTGCCATTGATTGTACTAACGAATAATTTTGTAGAAAAATCAAAGCCAAGACTTTCAGTAGATACGAAAACGACATACTGACCGTCGTTAGTTATTGTGAAACCGTCCACTGTTGGGTCAATTCCTGTGCCACTAATGCGCGTTTTTCTGCCCGTAATAAGTGACACTGAATGCAAACTTCTACTCGCTATTGCACCTTCTTGAGCCGCATAAACCACATACCGACCATCCTGACTGGTTTGCCAATCAGAACCTACCTGAGTGTTAGGCGCAAGATCGCCATTGATTTTTTTTATTGTGCCAACTTGCGCGTAACTCTGCGCGCTAGTGAGTATCAATACAAATAATAGAGCTCGGCATAACGCAGATATTATATTCATAAGGCTAGACCTTAAAATTAAACAGAAATGGTTGGATATTATTAATCCGTTAAACATGCGTGCGCTACGAGTGGAGCGTAGTACATGCAGACATTGTTATTAGCTAATATCTAAGTTCCGTTTGGGTGATTACGAATTCAACCGTCATATCTGTGGCTATTTTGTTCTGACCTTGTTGAAAATTTACCGAGTCGGAAAATTGCCCACGCACTTGTCTTTCTTTTTTAATGCTGCCAACGTCGCGCCAGTCGGTCATGGATAATATTTCAATCGCATTGCAAGACGTTGAGGCTCCATAAAATTTTCGTTGAACTTGAGGGCTTTCTTGTACAGTTAAATTCACCTCGTCACATTCATCACCATTCGAGATATCGCCACCTTGCCAAGTGGACGTTGCGTTCTTACCAAGCTTATAGTCACCTTTGGTGTATCGTCTTAATGAACTGATATTTAAGCCACCTTCTTTATTTACCAACTCTCTCGCTTCGAAAAACATAACACCGATTGGCCCATTATTTTCAGCGAAAGCTAACTTTAGCTCAGAGTCAGAACGGCTACTTTTAACATACTCATGCTTGCCTTTGTTTGGTCCAGCACTGAACTGAACTATTAACGAATCATCTAGCCAAGCAGCAGTCTGAGCCTGCTCACTGACCTTTGCATTTTCTTGCTTAGAGGATGTTTCTGATTCATTGGAACAAGCAGGTAATGAAAAAGCGAAAAAAAGACTCGCTGCCGTAATAGTGAATTTAGAGATTGCCATGCGGTAACCATTACCTTTGTGATTTTCAAACGTATTGAGAGCTTAAGAGATTTAGGTGAGTTTTCGCTATCCCCAAAAAAGGGTATATTTTTATCTGCACGTTCTACTAAGAAATAACCCCTTTACAAATGATATCGATAAAATACCCCGTTTCGGGTATTTGACTGGTGCACAACTAAATTTAGGATCACCGTTCCTAAAAAATTTATTTCAAAAACGAAACAATGAATACTAGAAAACGGAAATCCCTAAAAAAAATTGCAGGTGCAACGTCCATCGGTTTCGCGGCCATCTCACTGCCAAAAAGTTGGACCAAGCCAGTATTAAATAGCGTTGTATTGCCAACACACGCACAAACCAGCATGGATAATCAGGCACCCATTGGCCAGAATGTAACGGTCGATGCGTTCGGTGATACCGGTCTGATTATTGAACTGGGGCCGCTAATTTCTGACCCAGAAGGTAACCCAATTACTATAATAATAGTTGCTAGCGGCGTTATTGCACCAACAACCTTTACTATTAACGCAGTATTGCAAGGCGAACAATTAAACGTGAACACATCAGGCGTTGGCAGCGCAGGCAGTGCATTTGTGGATTATCAATTAAGCGACGGCATGAACATGAGCGTTGTTTATCGAGTTACCATCGATAATCTCTCAGCAGGGTAGGGATTAAGCAATTGCTGAATGTGGCGCTCTTTTATGTTCGCTGAAGCGCCACATTAGCCGCCTGAACTCGATTATGTACACCTAATTTTCGATAAATATTCTTTATATGCGTAGACACGGTGCCTTCAGATACATGTAGAGCATCGGCACATTTTTTTCGAGAAAAACCATTTGCTATCTTATCTAAAATGTCTTTTTCTCTTGCGGTTAAAGCATGCAGTTTTGCGTCAGCGGTTGACTGTAAATCTTGAATACTATGTTCAGCGTTTTTAGCGGAGCTTTGCAGTGGCTCAACTAACATATTATTTTTACTTAACAGTGTTTCTATGTGCCTGTGCACCAGCATGCAAACCACCTGCGCTGATCCTTGTGACTTTTCGCAGAGTTTTTCAAACTCAGGTTTTTTTAAACCAGAGCCTAAATTAAACCCACCATAACGGTTTGAACCCGACAAGCGCAAAGGAATAGCAAGCCCAGAAATCATGCCTAATTTAGTGCCGCGTTCAATTAAATCGTATGCTTCTTGCGGCATATTAAGATCTTCGTGCATATGTAAAAACTCAGGGCCGGTAAACATGGTGTCGTAACTATGGCAGCAAAAATCTAAGAAAGGATCATAAAAATCTTTTTCGTCTTTTGGGTGCAAACCAAAATTATCGTAGTAGTAAAAATCATCATTTGTGTTATTTCCAATGGTGTAAATAACATAGTCAAACCCGAGCTCTTTAGCGAGCGGTACAAACTCTTTCCATATACTGTCTAAATCATCTAATGACTCGATCTCTACGACTTTTTCCATTATTTCCATTTGCTTTTATTTAGTTATTATTCAACAAGCTAAAAATATACCCTATTTCGGGGATACAGTCATACATTTAGTCCTCTATATACTCCTACTCAGTAAGTCGCAATATTGAGATTTTTACGGTCACACGATTATGGAGACAACTATGTTTAAAACACCTCTTTCATTACTGTTAACACTAAACTGTTTGCTTCTAGGTGCATGCGATTCTAGTAACAAAAAGTCTGTACGTTCTGATGACTTGCCAAACGCAAGCTCAGCAGCACAAGGGTCGATTACATTTAGAGTAATTAATGCTTACTACGACGGTAATGGAATTTGCAAGATCTCACTCGCTGACCTTAACAATAGTGGCCACGATATAAGAACGCTGCAAATATCCAAATACCAGGCTGAAACCACATCTGGTAAAACGAGCACACATAGCTATGTTTACGATGGCTTAAAAAACGGCGAGAGTCGGCTGTCTCACATGTGGGTTAAAGCACCGAGCTGCGATGATCTAACCGTCGATATTGCCAGTCTTTTATGTCGCTCAATGGATGACCGTAATGAAATTTGCGACAAACAAATACAGTTTTTATTTGAAGGCAACTATGGTGTTGAATTAACTGGTTCATTCAAATCTTAAGTGACTTGAAGTCACGCACGCAATCACTCTTTTAATCCAAATCTAATAAACGTTAAAGTAAAAACTCATTATGAAACTAAAAATCACAACAGCCACTTTGCTTTTGATGACTCTAATGGCAACTCAAATCACCTATGCGAATGACAAAATCGAAATGGGCGCTCTTTGTCAAAAAATGGAGCAATGTTCTATACAAGAAATGCAAGCTGAAGAAGCGCCAGAAGAAATGATTCAATTTATGCAGAGCATGTTCTCAAATCAGTGTGCAGCAGCGGGTGAGGTATATGGTGCTGCAACTAAGCACACTGGGTTACTTGATAAAGCACAAGCTTGTGTTGATTCACGTGTACAGCTGAAATGTTCAGTTTTACTTGGTGACAGTAAAACACCAGAGTGTGATGCGTTTGAAGCCGCCGCTGATGATTTAGGAAAAAAGTATGAGTAAAGCACGAAGTAACATTGTGTGCCAAAATCAATAGCAGACCAATAACGTTGCAGTCCCAGCACCTGCCTATATTTTTATGTATTGGCTTACTAAGACGTCATATAGCCAATACGGTTTTTCTATTGAGCTTATTATTCAACGGCCTTGTCTTCGCTAATGATGACAACCAAGATTTAGAATCAGGCTTAACAATTCAAGCTTTACGCGTTGATACTGGTGAAGCTATGTGGCCAGTCACGTGGCAATTGGTGAGTGCTGAGCAAAGGTATGATCTAATAGAAGACAGTTCAACACTCGACTTAACTCGTCTACAAGCAAACGAGTTGCGGGCAGGTGACTATACGGCCACCGCTTTCTCAGGCAATTATGCAGGCTCGGTTAGTTTTAGTTTACCCATCACTAAAAAAGTTATTTACCTAGACATGCACTTAGATGTGCCACCAACATCGGTTGAAATATCGGGTCCGCTTATTGCCAATCAGCCATTTAAAGTTAACTGGATTGGTTCGGCTAAACCGGATGACATGATTGTTATTGTTCCGTCAGGTGCAGACTATTGGCAGATGTTCGAAAGTGCAAAAGTATCAGGGGGCAATCCGTTAACGCTAAAAGCTCCAGACAACCAAGCCAACTACGATTTGCTGTATTTAAGCATTTCGTACGGCTCCATTAAAATAGCTGCACGCACGCCTTTCACTATTAGAAAATAGATATTTATTGAGTGTCACCAAAGCATTTACGATCATTCCCGAAGTTGAGAAATTACGAACGCTCAAAGCCCAAAGTGATCACGAAAATCATCTGTTGCACGATTAATTGACTCAACGGCAGCCCGTGTTCTGTTAGACACGTTTGGATCGAGATGGAATTTGGAATCCAGCATTGAATGATGATGAATTACAAAAGGTGGAGACCCATTCGCGATTGGTTGCAAATGAAAGGGCAAATTCCAAATATCAGGCAATAATTCAAAGCCAATATTGAGTTCACTTAATGCCATGCTAAAAGATACTTGATCGATATGCGTTGGCTTATTGTCAAGCAAGTCTACATGTTCGATCAGCCAGTTTGCACACTTCGCCCAACTCTGACCTAAGACTTTTAATATTGCCGTCTTGATTATATAAAAGCCGCCATTAAAGTTATTTGAAAGTGACAGAAATTCGGTTGTTTCAGTATTTGAAATTTGCCTCTTCACATTAATGAAGCATGGCATTTTTATGCCTGCAGCTTGATAAATATTCTGCAGTACTTCGTTACTCGGGTTAGGGATATCAACAGGCTTTGCTGAGACCATTGCCTTTAGGTCGCCAATAGGCGGCATAGCGGCATAGGCTAAGTCGACATCGTTAAGCACAACAATATCGCTATCGAACTCAGTAAAGCATTGCGTTATTTTATTTAAATAGGGCGAGGCTGAGTGAAAAGTATCTACTTTGTGGGTAAAGACACCAAGCTCTTGCAACACTTTGCTGATCTCTGGCTTGAGCTCACAAACATGGTGTACATGAATGCAGTCAGGTGTTACCCCTGCATTGCGGATCAATGTGGCTAACCAAGGAATTAAGCTTTGCCAAATTTCAGGCGTGTCATCCACCAAACATGACCAGGCAACTTTTCTAGTGTTCATTAAGGAAATTAGCCTAAGGCAAAAAAACCGCAATGTTTGGTAGCGGCATGTTGTCACAAATAATTTACTAGCGGCGTCATAGCAAATGCCTTTGATGCCACCTTCAAGAGGGCGGTACTGTTCGTTCACTTCTGATTGTGTTTTATCGAATTTTTCTTGGCTGATTCCTTCAATGCTGGAATAGCTAATTTGCGAATTAGAAGACCAGTCATTATTTGTGCTAAAAACGTGTAACCCTTGCCCACCGGCACCTGTCACCACAAGGTTCTTGTCGGTAATATCAAAACGCACCCCATGCGGATAAATCAATTCTGGGTGCTGCAAACTAGACAATAATTCACCTGTTTTAGAATCTAGTACGGCAGCACGTTGATTGCCGTGGTCACCAATCGCTAAGTAATCGCCATTGGAACTGATCGCAATCGCATCAGGGATATGAATTGTATCTTCATTGATTTTCAGGTTTTGCCGAACCACAATATTGTTGTCGATCAAATCGCAAGAATGGGCACTGATAACATTTTTTAAATTGCTTCCTACATACAATTGTCCGTCTTGGAAAACCAGTGCGCCTGGGCCCGCAGCAATAGTTCTATTGCCGTCGAGGAGCGTTTCTCCAATTGCACCAAACCACTCTGTCTCTAAAGCGAAAATGCTGTCAATTGAATAGCTATTATGTTGGTCACTTAATTCTGGTAACTGAAATATTTCAACGCGACCAAGACGGTTAGCAACAGCAATGACTTTATCCGCCAGAAAATCAACCGCATGCGGTCGTCTAAAATCATTACTCGTATACGTCGCACGCAATAAAACTCGAATCGGTCGAGTAGATGTATCGACGCTGAAATGAAATATCTGGCCACGGCTATCAGCAACCAGCAGGTCTTCACCCGAAGGTGAAAACTGAACCGCTTCAGTGCGAGCACTTTGATCAAGTGGCGCACCTATTCAAGTGGCGCATCTATTATAGTAGGTTCAATGTGATGCAACATAAGTTTGCTCTATAGTAATCGTTTTCACTTTTTGTGAAGTAAGTATCGAAGCTGCATTTAACAATTATTTTGGCCGTAAATTTCTTCAACGATCTTAAATCTAATCTGATTGATCAACTGGCTCTGGATCAAGTACCCCAAGAACTTTTGCGCGTTTTTCGCGGTGC
Organism: uncultured Gammaproteobacteria bacterium; assembly: GCA_964578035.1. Lineage (GTDB taxonomy): Bacteria > Pseudomonadota > Gammaproteobacteria > Arenicellales > Arenicellaceae > Arenicella. The sequence continues at coordinate 23,765 of CAZOBR010000005.1, read as the reverse complement.
TTTTGCGCGAGTAGGCGCATGTCGATGGCGGTGTCGGTTTCGTCCATTATTTCCATACCGAGGATGGTTTCAATAATATCTTCCATTGTGATAATACCGGCCATGCCGCCGAAATCATCAAGCACGACGGCGACGTGTTCTCGTCTTTTCATTAGCGAGGTGAACAAGTCGGTCACGGCTAAGGTTTCGCCAACGGCGACAATGTCTCGCCGCAAACTAACCAAAGACTCTTCACCACGCCCTTCAATTAATGCCTCGGCCACATCGATTTTAATGATATAGCCAGTGATCTGGTCTTTGTTGTCTTGGCTGTAGGTTGGAATACGTGAAAACTGATTTTCTTTACGTTGTTGGTAATAGTCACTGATGGTTTGTTCTTGTGAGGTAGCGCTGACCACCGTGCGTGGCGTCATGATGTCGCGCACTTGAATGCTTTGAAAACGAATCATGCTACCGAGCATTTGCGATTCGTCGGCATCAAACACACCATCTTGCGCGCCCATTTCTGCCATTGCTAGAAAGTCGTTACGTGTGAGAATGGGTTTGTCCGAGTCTTTTTTCAGTGACCGAGTCACGAGCTGCCCCATCCAAACCAATGGCGCAAGGGCGATGACCAAAAAGCGTAATGATAATACGGTAAATTTTGCGAGCTTTTGCCAGTACAGCGCGCCGATTGTCTTTGGCACGATCTCTGACAGGATTAACACCGCTAAGGTCATGCCACCAGGCACGAGTATGCGTGTGATTAACGGGCTGCTGTCAGCCCAAATTTTAGCGGCTTGTTCACCCACACCAATTGCACCAACTGTATGAGCAACGGTATTCAGCGTGAGGATTGCCGCTAAAGGGCGATCAATGTTTTCTTTGAATTCTTGTAAATGGCGGCCGGTTATCGTGCCTTTTTGATGCTGAATACGTGCGTAGGTAGGGGTGATGCTGAGTAACACGGCCTCCCACAATGAGCACAAAAACGAAAAGAAAATAGCTAATACAAAGAAACTTATGAGTAGGGTATACATTAAGGCTTTTAAAAGTGGGTGATTACCCGATAGAGTAAGCTAGTAGCAAGGATTTAACAATATCCTCGCCGTAAACTGATATCGACAATATTATACGATCTTAATTGAGAGAAGTGTGTTTCAACTCCAAAGCTGCTATTGGATAAACTCAAATCAATAGTGATCTAAAGGGTCTATATCCAAACTCCATCTCACTGAGTTACTCAATTTCTTCGCTTCCTTATCATTGCTTATATAATCTAACCAACTTGATAAGCTGGCATTCAGCGTTGAACGCTGATTTGCACTCACCAATAATTGCGCGCGGTATTTACCTGCTCGGCGTTCCATTGGTGCGGGCACGGCGTCCATAACAGTCACGCCTTCGGCCGGAATAATGTCACGTTTTGCACGGCGCAAAAATTGCAGTGCTTTTGCTTGATGCGTTGATTCTGCTCGTAATAGTGCGAAAAATCCGTGTGGTGGAAAATTGGCTATTTTACGTTCCGCTAATAGCGCTTGTGCAAAACCATCATAGTCATGCGCTTTAACCCAATCAAAAAACGGGTGATGAACAAAATGGGTTTGAATAAACACGCGGCCTAATGATTCGCGTCGACCCGCTCGACCGGCAACTTGTAACACTTGTTGAAACAAAGTTTCACTGGCGCGAAAGTCCGTGCTGTATAAACCTTGATCGGCTTCTAGAATGCCAACCATTGCAACATTGGGAAAGTCATGGCCTTTAGTAATCAGCTGTGTGCCCAATAAAATATCGGCTTCACCATCGCGTGCTTTATTTAACAGTGCTTCGAGTTCACCCTTGCGACGAGTGCTATCTCGATCAATGCGCAGCAAGCGCGCATCTGGGAAGCGCAATTGCAGAGCTTCTTCAACGCGTTGTGTGCCTTCACCCACTTCCACCATTGACTCCGATTTACAGCTTCCGCAAACGTTATGCGCTTTTGTTTCATAACCACAGTGATGACACCGCAAGCGGTTAATCCGACGATGCAAGGTTAAGTGCGAATCGCAACGGTAGCATTTGCTGGTTTCGCCGCACTCGGTGCAATACAGCACTGGCGCATAACCACGGCGGTTCAAGAACAGCATGACTTGCTTGCCCATATCCAAAACGGCGCGAATTGCTTCTAACATTGATGGGCTTAAGCCATCGGTGCTGGGTAAACGTGTTAGGTCGAATAGTTCAATGCTTGGTAATTCTACTTGCGTCGCTCGTTCGGTTAGCTTTATATGCTGATATCGGCCAGCCGTTGCATTCGCGTATGACTCCAATGATGGCGTTGCAGAGCCCAAAATAATCGGAATATTGTGTTGTTTAGCGCGATAGATCGCGACATCGCGCGCTTGATAACGCACACCATCTTGTTGCTTAAATGAGCCATCGTGTTCTTCATCAATCACAATTAAGCCTAAATCAGCAAAACTGGTGAAAACGGCTGAGCGTGTGCCGATTAAAATTTTTGCGTTGCCTTGGCGTGCGTGCCACCACGCGAGATGCCGCTCGGTATCATTTAAACCAGAATGCATAACGGCAATAGGCTGGGTAAACGCTTTTTGTACGCGCTCTATCAATTGCGGCGTTAGGCCAATCTCTGGCACCAGTAACAGCACCTGCTGATCTTGTTCAAGCGCTTGCTGAATGGCTGCAAAGTACACTTCTGTTTTACCGCTGCCGGTAACACCTTGTAGTAATGCACAAGCAAATGTTTTTGCCGACACCATTTCTGTTAACGAGGCTACCGCACTCTTTTGTTGATCGTTTAAGTGCAGCGGCTCATCATCTGCACTGGCTTGGCGCGTGACTTTTTGTAAAGTAGGTAAAGCGCTGAACTCTTCAATCCAGCCTTTTTCGATTAGGGCTTTTATGGCTTGACGCCACGATGATGAGTCTGCTTTAAAATCATCAGAGCTAAGCAGCGTTGAGCGCATAAAGCGCTTGATAATCGCCAGCTGTAATGGCGCTCGTTGTAAATCATCAATACTTGAACTTCTACCCAGTTCGCTCAATCGCCAAGTTTTAACTGCCACAGGTGACATCTCAGATCCTTGGCGAATATGGCTTGGCATAGCCGTGTCGATTACTTCACCAATCGGCGCTAAATAATAGCGCGCTAACCAGCTTAATGTTTGCCATAGTGCTGGGTCAAAAATGTTTTGCGAATCAAGCAACTCAAGCACTGGTTTCAGCTTATGCAGCGGGTAATCTGATTGTGTTTTAACACCCACAATTACGCCAATTAAATGCCGTGGCCCAAACGGTACTTTAACCCTGCAACCGCTTAGCTGTGAGTGATCGTTTTTCTGTAAGTTATTGTTTAAAAAAGACTCTGCTAATATGAAGTCGAAACTTTGGCGCAACGGCACGGGTACCGCCACACTTACGATAAGGCTCGTATTCTCGGGTGTTTGGATATTATTAGCCAGCACGCGTGCTACCAAGCTGATCGTTTTGTCTCATGAGACAAATTAGAAAAACAGTATTCATATAGTAAATTGAGCAAAAATAGCCTGTGGATAACTTTGTTGATAAAAATAAAGCCTGTTGCAGGCCGGTCTTCCAAACTTTTTACAAAAATGCAAAGCATTTTTAAAAAAATTTAAAATTCTTATTGTTATCATAGACTTACACTGATTTGAAAGATTACAGCCATATTACAAAAAATATTTTTGATAAAACTCTTGACAAGAATTAATTGTGCATAAGTCCTCGTTAAGGAATGAAATCCAATTTTCATAGTTCTACAAAAAATCAATGAGTTAGCGATTATTATTGCAAACTCTGTTCAACAAACCCACATTAGTTTGATGCTATTTTTATTTGGCAAAGCCAAACTTCATCAGTTCTGTTTGCCACTTACTGCTACTTAATTTTTATCGCTGGATTTTATCAATTCTATAGAATTAAATTTGCTTGTGACTAAAATTTATCAACTGGATTTATTGTGTCATTAAGCCGTGAGTTTCGCTCAGAATCAAGCAACATTTTGATCATCGATTTTCATCCATGTTTGATCGCACACAGATGCGATATAGCCGCTACATACCTTGGCCTATTTCGGCTACACTTGCGACAAACAAAATAAGCCAAAATACCCGATATAACAAACCTCATGACGGCAAAATTTACCGCAAAAACCGCTGACAAATATGTGCTTTATCAACGCGCTGTTCAGTCCGCAGAAACAGACATCGAATTTTTAATAAATACGTATAAAGAGATAAACAATAAGAAAGCCAAACATTTCCGTGAAGATTTTTGTGGTACCTGTTTGTTATCTGCGAACTGGGTAAAACAAGGCAAGAAATTTACCACTGAATCATATGATATTGATCCTGAGCCATTGGCTTGGGGTTTAAAAAATAATTTGCTGCCACTTGGCAAAAAAGCTGAGCGCGTGGTGCAATACCAAGAAGATGCACGTAACCCGAGCAGACAAGCACCGGATGTGCGTTGCGCACAGAATTTTTCGTATTGGATTTTTAAAACACGCACTGACATGTTGGACTATTTTAAAGGGGTACGTGAGGATCTTGCCGAAAATGGCATTTTTGTTATCGACTTACACGGCGGGCCAGAAAGCCATCAAGAACTTGAAGAAGAGACCGAAATGACGGATGAGAGCTTTACTTATGTGTGGGATCAAGACTCGATCAACCCAATTACCGGCGAAGCACAGTTCCATATTCATTTCCGTTTTCCTGACGGCACAGAAATGACCAATGCATTTACCTACGACTGGCGCTTGTGGGGCTTAACCGAATTACGCGACATTATGGTAGACGCCGGATTTAGCACGGTTGATTGTTATTGGGAAGGGACCGACGACGATGGCGAAACAGGGGATGGCGAATTCACCAAAACCGAACACGGTGAAGCGTGTTTGTCGTATATCGCCTATTTAGTCGCGCAGAAGTAAAAACAACTAAGAATAGAGCCAATATCGTGAGCTTAAACATACTTTTCTGCGTCGCCGCACTGGCTTTATTTTTAATTGCCCGTAAAGCAAAATCTGCCTCGGATCAAAACGGCCAATACTTAGATAAGCGTTTTGTGAATGAGAACTTGGATAATATTCAAGAAAGTTCGTTTAACGTGGCGAGCTACAATATTCAAACAGGTAAAAGTTTAGACAATAAACGCAATATCAACGCATCTGCAGTGGTATTCGCGCAAGCAGATTTAGCAGGTGTACAAGAGGTTTACGCAACAAGTTGGCTCAACCGCCTAGGGTTTGGTCAGTGCCAAACACACGCTTTAGCAAAGCGCGGTAGCTTTGGCTTTTTATTTTGCGCAACTCGGCGTCGTTGGTTTAGAGAACATCGTGGTAATGCCCTATTAAGCAAAATGAACGTGGCTGACTGGCAAATAAAAATGCTGCCAGACCAGTCCGGCAAGAGTTATCGTAACATGACAATTGCAAAAGTAACGTGGCAAGGTAAGTCATTTCATTTTATTAATACTCATCTGCATACCCGCAAAGGGCGTGAGGAACAGTTGTCTGTAGTGCTTAAGGAGTTTGCTAAGTATCCGCGAGCTATATTGCTGGGTGACTTTAATAGTGATGCGCAAACGCCATTGCTAAAGCAAGCGCTGATTAATCCTGAAATATCAGATGCCATATCAATTGCGGGCTTAGATGCAGCCAACGCTCAACGGATCGACTGGATTTTAACGAAAGGATTTAACGTAAATGGCGGCGAGATGCTTGAGAAAGGCGTATCAGATCACCCTTATTACCAAGTCAATTTGTCTTATAAGTAAATCCAGTTTACACAATACTACATTCTTGGCTAACTAAACCTTGCATTCATGCATAGCAGGGTGCTTAAATAGTTTACTGCAATTAGATGGGCGATTACCTTAATTGCTGACAACAATAAAAAATAACCAAAATAGCGACAATCTTAATTGAAGATCAATAATGATTGCCGCACCTAAATCAGACTAAATAGGAGCTTTATTATGTTACAAGAATTTAAAGATTTTGCGATGAAAGGTAATTTCGTCGACATGGCGGTCGGTATCGTAATCGGTGCCGCTTTCGGAACCATTGTTAAGTCATTTGTCGACGACATGATTATGCCTTGGGTTGGTTTTCTAACTGGCGGCGTTGATTTCAGTAACTTGTTTTTCATCATTAGCGGTGGTCAAGACGGCGTTACTTACAACACAATTGCTGCGGCTCAAGAAGCGGGCGCGGTTACGATGAACTACGGTTTGTTTATTAATGCATTAATCACATTCATTATTGTGGCGTTTGCGTTGTTCATCGTCATTAAAGGCATGAATGCCGCTAAAAAAGCCGAAGAAGAAGCGCCAGAAGCACCTGCAGAACCGTCTGATGAAGTTAAATTGCTTACTGAGATTCGTGATGCACTTGCGAAGTAGTACGCATTGAATAGTTAGCAATAACTGAATACAAAAAGGCCGATCACTGTTTAGGTGATCGGCCTTTTTTGTTGATGAGTATTAACGAGCTAATCTTTATAAGCGATTTGCTAGGCCATCATGGCTCATTAAGGTGCCAATCTGATTGGTTTCTAAAAAGCCCATGCCTCGATTCGCCATAGCAATCGCTGATGGCACATCATCAAGATTATAAATCGCCCATTGCCATGGCCCTTGCCAAATGTCTTGGTCATTACTCGGCAGTGACTGCGTATCGCAAAACGTGAACTCAGGTTTCAATTCTTGTAAACGTTGATGCGTTTCGTCATTCCAAACTGGCAATACCCAACCAATTCGCATTGACGAAATTTTACGACTGTATTCAAGCGCCTCAGGGTTGAACGAGATAATCACACACTGCAACTCAACACCAGTGCTCAAAATACGTTTGTGCACTTCATCCATAAATACCGGAATACCAAAGCGATCTATCGACTCTTGCTTTATTTCTACGAATACCGTGACATCTCGATGCGCTTTTAGCCATTTACAAAATTTCTTAAAAGTCGAAAACGAATTATCGCTAAACTCATCGCCAAAACGATCTGGGTATGACGCCTTCATTGCTTTAATGTGCTTCGCTTTGGTGTCACGAATATCTTGATCAACACCCGACATGCGCATCAAGCTTGCATCGTGGTGCACAATAGGCACTTGATCACTGGATAATTGTAAATCTAATTCCATATAGCGCGCGCCATGCGTATACGCGGCTTCATAGGCAAGTAAGGTATTTTCAGGATAACGCCCCGAGTAGCCTCGATGCGCGACTAAAACAGGTGGCTTACCGATTAATTTGATCTCTTGGTTCATGCTAATGCCCTTCAATTTGCACATCTGCGCTCAGATGTTTACCGTGATACACTCCACGAGCTTATCATCATCAACGTGATGAGCTCCACCCACATTCTACTAAATTAAACACCGTGACCGAACTGCTAGACCAAGCTTACGCCAAACTATCGCCGAGTGATGTGCTGAACAGTATTGAGACGTTTGGTTTTGCCTGCGATGGTCGATTACTGGCACTTAATAGCTATGAGAATCGTGTGTATCGCGTTGGCTTAGATGATGGCAGCAGTATCGTTGCCAAGTTTTATCGCCCCGGTCGTTGGAGCGACGAAGCGATTTTAGAAGAACATGCTTTTACACTCGATTTAGCGGAACTAGAAATTCCAGTGGTTGCACCAACACGCATAGATAATGACACATTACTTAAAACGGATGATTTTCGTTTAAGCCTGTTTGTTAACCGCGGTGGCCGAGCACTGGATCTTGAAAACTATGATCAGCTCGAACAGATGGGGCGCTTTATGGGGCGTATTCATCGTGTTGGTCAAGCCAATGATTTCGCCCACAGGCCTACATTGAACATTGAAACCTTTGGTCATAATGCCCGCGACTTTATTCTGCAAAATGATTTTATTCCTGGGGACTTATTAAACGCCTACGAATCACTTAGCGCACAACTATTAGATGAAGTGGCGCACTGTTACGAACGCGCGGGTTCAATCAATTTAATTCGCGCACATGGTGACTGTCATCCAAGCAATATTCTATGGACGGATAATGGCCCACACATCGTCGACTTTGATGACGCACGACTCGCGCCGGCAATTCAGGATTTATGGATGTTTTTATCGGGTGATCGCGCAGACCAAACGGTTGCTTTAGATGCCGTATTAACCGGCTATACCGAGTTTTGTGATTTTGATGCTCGAGAGCTACACGTCGTTGAAGCACTCAGAACACTGCGCTTAATTCATTACTATGGATGGTTGGCTAAACGCTGGGCAGACCCAGCTTTTAAAATTGCCTTTCCTTGGTTTAATACCCAACGTTGTTGGGAAGACCATATCTTAAGTTTGCGTGAACAAGCCGCGCTATTACACGAAGCGCCACTGGTGTGGATGGGCTAGTTCGACTCTACTTGAATCGCTGCCAATGGTTGGGCATTTTGAAACGCATAGGCACGACCCCATAGGTCATAGAGTTGACCATTACTTGGATCAACAAAACCGCCAAACCAGGGCAAGTTAGCAGGCAGCTGCGCAGGCGCTCGCGCTGTAAAACGAAGCTCAATACCATCGCGAGTGGTTGCCACGCTGAAAACACATAACTCATTTTCAAGTTGGCAGTTATGATCATTGCCCAAAACATAAGGTGTTAGCTGCTTGCCTTGCGTTTGTTGTAATTCGCTTAATCGCGTCACCCAAACACGCTGACCACGCACCCGCAGTAATGATGTTTGCCCAAGCGTTACGTTGGCAAAAGCAGCCTGATCTTGCTTGGAAGTTTGTTCAGTATTTGACGATGCTCCAACACCGGAGCTGACGTTAGTACCCAGTGAACGAAACAACACAAACCAGAATGCCAAAACAAGAATTATCAACATTCTTGAAACCGCCTTGGTCAAAAAAGCGCGGCGCTGTAAATCTTTGCTCATCGAGTTTAGCTAGCGCACGGCTTTAACCGACACAGGCTCCACCGACCATTGCACAGTTTGGCTGTCTCGCTTAACTTGGTCGAAACTTAAATTTTGTTCTACGGTAATTTTGCTACCACTGTCTAACTCTATTGGAAAATCGCGCGTGACATTTTGTAACTCAGTACACAAACCATTAGCAGGGCAATCCGCAGCAGAAACGACCAATGCAATTCGTTTAACCGTTCCTTGATTGGCATTATTTTGCAAACAAATATCCAAATCAAAACTACTGCGATAACTGTGCTTTGCGGTCACGCCGCAAACTTCGATTTGGTCAATGTTTACAATATTAGAGCGTGGCTTTTTTCCCCATCCATCTAAAATTAAACCCGCTATCAATACGACAACAGCGGCAATAGCAATAATGATTTTGCGACGCTTTTCAAAGCTCGACAAAAACAAAACCCAAAGAATAAATAGGCCAATAGCAATAATAATGAGTCTAATCATGGTAGGTTAATCGCGTTAAAATGACAGATAAAATAATAGTTAGTAAACAGTGCGCATGCTTAATCGAATATTTATTCTGGCATCATAGCATTTCATGACATAACATCATCATCAGACTTTTTTCACACTCAGCAAAACGTAATTTATGAACATACAAAAACTTAGCCACAAATCGGTTTTGAAAGCCATGTTCAAGGCGGGTTTAATTAGTGCCGCCGAGGCTAAGCGAATTGATGCGAATCTGGTCAATAACAACAATCAAGACCATCCAATACTCAGTATTGCGCGCAACTTGCCAATGCATGCCGACACTAATCAAAAAATTAACCAAGAACAGCTGTGCGAATGGTTTGCGCAAGAGTGTGAAGTTGATTACTTTTTTATTGACCCACTCAATATAGACATTGCGTCCGTCACCGCGGTGATCGCGCCACAATATGCAAAACGTCATGGTGTTTTGGCTGTTGATGTAAGCAGTAACACCGTTACCTTAGCGGCAAAAAACCCACTAGACTTAAGTTGGAAAGACTCACTGTCTGCCTTATTACGAAAGGACATTGAGGTGGTTTTCGCTAACCCAAGCGAAGTGGATCGATACATTGATGAGTTCTACACACTGGCAAAATCCATAAGTCGCTCAAGTATTGGGAATGAGAACGTTGGTGTCTCACTACAACAAAATTTAGAGCAACTTGTCGATTTAGGTCGCCGCGGGCAGCTGGATGCTGAAGATCACCATATAGTGCAATTGGTAGATTGGTTGTTGCAATACGCATTTGAACAACGAGCCAGTGATATTCATTTAGAGCCACGCAAAGAAGGCGGCGAAATACGCTTCCGAATTGATGGTGTGCTGCACGATGCTTACCAAGTTCCGCCTAATGCATTAATGGCGATTGTGGGTCGCTTAAAAACCCTGGGCAGAATGGATATTGCCGAAAAACGCCGACCTTTAGATGGCCGCTTAAAAACACGCACACCGGATAATAAAGAAATTGAATTGCGCTTATCAACCGTTCCAACGGCGATGGGCGAAAAAATGGTGATGCGAATTTTTGACCCAGAAGTTCTGCAACGCAGTTTTAACGAATTAGGCTTATCTGACCGAGAACTCGATATTTGGAATCGGCAAACCAAACACACCAATGGCATTATTTTAGTGACTGGCCCAACGGGCTCGGGAAAAACAACCACACTGTATGCAACGCTGAAAAAACTGGCCAGTTCTGAGGTGAATGTTTGCACAATTGAAGACCCAATTGAGATGGTCGAACCCAGCTTTAACCAAATTCAAGTTCACAACTCGATCGATCTAACGTTCGCAACGGGTGTAAAAGCATTACTACGCCAAGATCCAGACATCATTATGATTGGTGAGATTCGTGATTTAGCCACTGCGGAAATGGCCATTCAAGCCGCACTGACAGGCCACTTAGTGCTCTCTACATTGCACACTAATGATTCTCCGTCAGCGATTACTCGGTTACTTGAGTTGGGTGTACCAGCTTATTTAATCAACGCAACCGTGCTGGGTGTAATGGCGCAACGTTTAGTCAGAACACTTTGCCCTAACTGTAAAGAGCCCGACAGCATAGACCAAGGGTTGTGGGATGAGTTTAGCCACGGCGCTGACATCGATGAAATGAATACGCACAAACCTGTCGGGTGCCTTGAGTGCCGTAACACAGGCTACCTTGGGCGTATGGGTTTGTACGAAATGCTGGAAATCACTAATGAGTTAAAAAACTTTGTGAAACCAGAGGGCGACCTTGAAGAGTTGCGTGAACAAGCTAACAAAGATGGCTTACTCACACTAAGACACAGCGGTGCAAAAAAAGTGGCTGCAGGATTAACAACTATGGAAGAAGTGCTGCGCGTGACACCGTTTGTAGGTGGCTAATCGAGCATAACGATGAGGGATTTAATGCGACCAAAACGGTCAAACTCACGATCAAGGCGAGAGCGGCGTGGCTTTAGATCTGAAAAACCGCATAAAGGCTTAATTCTAGATTACCGAAAACAAAAAAAACGCGGTTGGTTTTGGCGCTGGACTTTTCGATTACTGATCTTTATTTGCCTAATTTCAGCATTACCAATGATTGCTTTGCGCTATATCGATCCACCCACCAGCAGTTTTATTGAACTGAATAAACGCAATCACAACACCAATATCAAACATCAATGGTTGCCAATGGAAGAAGTCTCTTTGTATTTTCCAAACGCAGTAATCGCATCTGAAGATCAACAGTTTCCTAATCATTTTGGCTTTGATTTAAAACAGATTATGTTAGTAATCAGCCAGCGTAAAAAAGGCTTTTCACGCGGTGCCAGTACTATTACACAACAGACGGTTAAAAATTTATTTTTGTGGCCAAGCCGTAGCTTTGTTCGCAAAGGTATTGAAGCTTGGTTGGCTCTATGGATGGAATTGATTGTGCCAAAAAAACGCATTTTAGAGTTGTACATCAATTTTGCACAGCTCGGTAAATCGATCTTTGGCATAGGCGCCGCTAGTGAATATTATTTTAATATTCCGGCCAGCCAATTGAACCCAAAACAAAGCGCCTTAATTGCAGCAGTATTGCCAACCCCCTCGCGGTCAAACCCGACCAAGCCATCTATATACTTAAATGAGCGCGCTGCCTATATACTAGACCAAATGCCCCGCGTTGGCGGGCGCCGTATTGTCAAAGAGCTTTAACCATCACTATTAGACTAATGAACAGACACACTCCCAACACTCGTTTACGCCGATCACGCACCGCTGATTTTTCTCGTCGTCTGGTGCGCGAAAACCGGCTTAGCGTTGATGACTTAATCCTGCCAGTCTTTGTAATTGAAGGGGAACAAAAAACCGAAGTCATCGACTCGATGCCAGGCGTGTTACGCATGAGCATTGATCTGGTCGTTGAAAAAGCCCAACGCTTAGTCGAACTGGGTATCCCCGCAATGGTGTTATTCCCCGTCGTTGGCGACTCTAATAAAAGTGCAGACGCGCGAGAAGCGTTTAATCCAGACGGCCTAGCGCAACGCGCGATGCGCGCAATCAAAGCAGCAACACCAGAGCTGGGTGTGATCAGCGATGTGGCGCTTGACCCATATACACTGGATGGGCAAGACGGCTTAACCGACGACACTGGGTATGTATTAAACGATGCCACGATCGAGGTGCTGGTCAAGCAGGCCTTATCGCATGCCCAAGCGGGTGCAGATATTGTTGCACCGTCTGACATGATGGACGGGCGCGTGGGCGCTATTCGCACCGCCTTAGAGCAAGCTGGCTACGTCAATACACAAATACTCGCGTATTCCGCTAAGTACGCCTCAGCTTTTTATGGCCCGTTTCGTGATGCTGTTGGGTCCGCTGGAAACTTAGCGGGCGGCAATAAATATACCTATCAAATGGATCCCGCAAACAGCGATGAAGCCTTGCACGAAACAAGAATGGATATCGACGAAGGCGCGGATTATGTGATGGTCAAACCAGGCTTACCGTATTTGGATATTGTGCGTCGCGTTAAAGACTCGTTTCAAATACCAACGTTTGTTTATCAAGTTAGCGGTGAATACGCAATGCTCAAAGCAGCCTCCACAAACGGCTGGCTAGAAGAACGAGATGTCGCGCTTGAGGCCTTAACCAGTATTAAACGTGCTGGCGCCGATGCAATTTTGACTTACTATGCTGAAGATGCCGCGCTTTGGATTAAAGAAGCGGATTAAAGATTAATCAAACAAGCACTCGACAAAGAGTTATTTAGAGATAGTTTATGAGTTTACGATATTTACACACAATGGTGCGTGTGGGCAATTTAGACAGCGCATTGGATTTTTTTGTTAACAAGCTTGGGCTAATTGAGACCAGGCGTAAAGAGGTTGAGGCTGGCCGATTTACATTAATTTTTCTTGCGGCACCGCATGACTATGAAAATGCCAAGCAAACATCCGCACCTTTAGTTGAGCTTACTTATAATTGGGATGAGTCTGACTACGACAGTGGCCGTAACTTTGGTCATTTAGCGTATTTAGTGGATGATATTTACCAAACCTGCCAAGACTTAATGGACAAAGGCGTGGTGATTAATCGCCCACCGCGTGACGGACAAATGGCATTCATTAAATCACCGGATGGTATCTCCATTGAACTTCTACAAAAAGGTGAACGTTTAGCCAACCAAGAACCTTGGGCATCGATGGACAATACTGGTAGCTGGTAAGGTGATGAGCTTTATTATAAGTGAACAAAGACTGATCAGCCTTACAGCAATATTTACTTTTTTAGGCTACCATTAAGCTATGACTTTCATTGAAAAATTAAACGCGGCGTGGCAACAAAGCAATTCATTATTATGTGTTGGTTTAGACCCCGATTGGGCCAAACTACCCGATTTGGTAAAGCAAACAGATGAACCTATTTTTGAATTCTGTAAAGCCATTGTGGATGCCACGCACGATTTAGTTTGCGCATACAAACCACAAATTGCCTATTTTGCTGGTTTGGCCGCGGAAGATCAGTTACAAAAAACCCTAAATTACATTCGCGAAACCTATCCGCATATTCCAATTATTCTGGATTCTAAGCGCGGTGATATTGGTAGCACCGCGGCAATGTACGCAAAAGAAGCCTTTCAGCGTTACCAAGCTGATGCCGTAACAATCAACCCCTATATGGGCCAAGACTCTGCGCAACCGTTTTTAGATCATGCAGATAAAGGAGTGGTATTGCTTTGTCGTACTTCAAATGCGGGGGCAGGTGATATACAAGATCTCGAAGTCGATGGACAACCAATCTATGAAAAAGTCGCCTCAATGATTAGCAATGACTGGAACAGTAATAACAACTGTTGCATTGTGGTCGGCGCAACCTGGCCAGAACAAATGAAACGTTTGCGACAAATAACGGGTGACATGCCATTTCTCGTACCGGGTGTTGGCGCGCAAGGCGGTGACGTTGAAGCGTTGGTCAAGGCAGGGCAAACACGTGATGGGCTTGGCTTAATTATCAATAGCGCAAGAGGTGTGATTTACGCCAGCGATCAAGATAACTTTGCAATGGCGGCGCGTAAAGTAGCACTTGAAACGCGCGACTTAATTAATACATTTCGATACTAAAAATCTGCCTCGTTAAACAATTGTCGTAAAGCCAGCATCGTGAAAGTTTTATCCGAAGCCTTGTTTGAAAGCCTTGCTGGCGATAAAGCCTATCAACGCGGTCTTGAATACTATAATGAAGGTCGCACTGGCACACTAAATATTGATGGCTCCCGCATTACCGCGCAAGTAAACGGATCGCAAACTTACCAAGTTGAGTTACACCATACGCAAAAAATATTTGAAGGCGCTTGCTCTTGCCCGGCGTCTGATCATTTTGATTTTTGTAAACACTGCGTCAGTGTGGCATTAAGCTATTATTATCAAACGCAGACCAACCAAGAAATTGCAGACTCTAATAACGCCGATTTGGTATTGGAATACATCAGCACACTTACCAAACCGCAATTAGTAGAACAGCTTCATCAGCTGATCAAACGTGATGCAAATGTGCACGATCACTGGCTGCTCAAAGCAGAGGTGAGCAGCGGCAAGCTCACCGCCAGCGATTTACGTAAACGGATAACCAAAGCCGTGCCGTATAAACCATCAGGTTTGTGGCGCTACAACGATGTGGCAACTTATTTTAATACTGCGCATTCCGCGCTTTCAGCTCTTAAAGACCCGATACTGTCGCTCGATGGTCATTCTGCAATTAAATTAGTGATCTATGCCATAGAGCGCGTGGAAAAAACCTTAGAGACAATTGATGATTCAGGCGGTTATCGCATTCCTCTGGAAATTGATTTAGAAGAATGGTTCAAATTTGCCTTGGCTAATTCTGATTGGGATACAACAAAAAAAACCAAGTTGATTTGCGACCTAATACTCAGTGAAAAATTTACTTACGATTTACTCGGGCTGCCAAACAGTATTAAGTCTGACGATAACCGCGAGTTGCTCACAGCAATCTACAAAAACTTAAATAAAGTTTGGGAAAAATTTACGCCGCCAATTTCACAAAATTCATCAGAGTCACAATTGTATTATCATGTTGAGCAGATCTTAATCAAGCACGCAATTGAGACTCAAGATATTGATCGCGAACTCGACATTCTTACCAAAGGTGCGACAAGTGTTAAATCGTGTATTAATTTAGTAAAACGCTGCTTAGAACACCAACGTATTGAGACAGCAAATGAATGGCTACAGTACGTTAGCCGCGCAGAAACACTTAGCCCACATGAAGTGGTTGCGATTGAAAACGTTCAGGTCGAGATTTGGCTGGCGGAAGAAAAGTTTGATAAAGCACTTGACGCGCAGTGGGCATTTTTTGAAGAAGACGAACAGCTAACGTCGTTTCAAGCAGCATTAGAAACCGCTGAAAAACTAAAAAAATATTCGCAAACACTAGAGCAAGGCATCACCTATCTAAATAGTAAAATAAGTACCAAACAAAAAACCAAACGTAACAGCCAACGTGTTGAAGCACTTGCCGAAATATATTTAAACTATCGCATGCCACAGAAAGCCTTAAGTTTGGCCAAGCAACACAACCTTAGGCCTGGCACATTGATGGCGGTGGTTAATACACTACCAAGGCTTGAAACATCGAGTGCCAGAATCATGGAACGTGCGGTCAATGCCTTAGCTAATTTTAATAGTAGCGAAACCACGGATAGGGCCATTGCTTTTTTACAAAAAGTTGAAAGCAAACTTAATGCTGAACAAATTCCATTGTTTAAATCCAGCGTGCTGAATATATACGAACAGAATAAACGCCGAACAAGCTTTATAAAAAAACTGAAGGCTGCATTTCCGTTTATTTAATAAGTGTAGTAAAACAATAAAAGAGCAACAAACGATGAGGTATGACCATGCAAGACCATTTGATTTATTGGCCAGTATTGGCTCAAATAGCTTTGCCAATTATTGTGTTACTGATAAATGGCGTTCGTAAATCTGCCGATGTAAAAGCAGGAATTGCTGATCGAGAAAAAGCAGCCATGGACAATGAAGCGTGGAGTAAACCGGTAGTCCTAACTTCTAAGAACTTAGCCAACCAGTTTCAGTTTCCAGTGGTTTTTTATATCTTGTGCCTAATTCTAGCCAGCACTCACTCCGTGTCAGTGCTGGCCTTAGTGTTTGCTTGGGCGTTTGTTGCAACGCGATGGGTGCATGCTTATGTACACCTTACCAGCAATTACGTACCAATTAGAATGCGTGTATTTATAACGGGTATCGTTTGTTTAATTGCCTTGTTCGTTATAACAGTATTGGCCGTTGCAAGCTTATAAAGTGTTTTGGTAACGCTCTACCGACTCTAAAATTTCTCGGCGAGCTTCTTCCTTACCAACCCAACCTTTGACTTTAACCCACTTACCTTGCTCTAAGTCTTTATAGTGCTCAAAGAAGTGCGCAATTTTATCCAGCAATTCTTGCTGTACATCACGAAAGGTAGATACGTTGTTGTAAAACTTGGTGAGCTTCTCTACAGGCACCGCTAAAATTTTAGCATCGCCACCAGCTTCATCGTCCATTTCTAACATTCCAATTGGACGACACCTTACAACCGACCCCGTTACCAATGGAAACGGTGCAACCACTAATACATCAGCTGGATCGCCGTCATCGGATAAGGTTTGCGGAATATAGCCATAATTACATGGGTAGTGCATAGCAGTAGACATAAAACGATCCACAAACATGGCACCTGTATCTTTGTCTACTTCGTATTTAATTGGGTCGCCATAGCGCGGAATTTCAATGATAACGTTCATATCATCTGGTAAAGATTTACCTGGGCCTACATTGTTTAAAGACATCTTGATTGCTCCGAAAGATTGGTCTTGAAAATTTGGCTGTATTATACTGATCTGGCAGCTTTAAACAGCTTTGCATCAGTAAAAATCAGTCAAATAACAATAATTATTTTTTACTCCCTTATAACTGGGATTGAGGTCATACCAACTTAGAGCTGTATTTGTAATTTAGTCATTAGAAACGCCAGTTAAGTTGGCTCTTTCCTGCCCCGATATTCATCGAGGATAAGGAGCTGCGGTCAATCGGCATTAAGTCAATAATGACTGTCTATGTTAGTTTTTCTTCATCCTTGTCACCTTAAGGGCAAATTGGAAACCATAGGAGAACAAACCATGTCAACACAAGCAGTGCCTGCACTACTGGGGGTTTTAGGTCTTGTAATCGCATTTGTGATTTACGGAATAATCGTTAAACTCAAAGTATCTGACCCAAAAGTCGAAAGTATCGGCAAACAAATCCACATTGGAGCCATGGCGTTTATGCGCCGTGAGTACACCATCTTATTCGTCTTCTTAGTTGTACTTGCCATTCTTGTGGGCATTTCTGACTTAGGCATACACACCATGATTGCGTTCATACTGGGTGCGTTTTGTTCTGCATTTGCAGGCTACGTAGGCATGTTCACCGCAACCAAAGCAAATACTCGCACCACCTCAGCCGCACACGAGCAAGGGGCGGCGGCGGCACTTAAAACAGCATTTTATGGTGGCTCAGTAATGGGTTTAACAGTCGCATCAATGGGTTTGTTTGGCCTTGGTATTCTGTACTACTACTATGGTGGCAATGCTGAAAGTGCACACACTATTCATGGCTTTGGCATGGGCGCATCGGTGGTAGCGCTGTTCTCTCGTGTTGGTGGCGGTATCTTTACAAAAAGTGCCGATGTTGGCGCTGATTTAGTAGGTAAAGTTGAAGCGGGTATCCCAGAAGATGACCCACGCAACCCAGCGGTAATTGCCGACAACGTAGGTGATAACGTAGGCGATGTTGCTGGTATGGGTTCTGATATTTTTGAATCATATTGTGGTTCTATGATCGCCACCATCGCAATTGCTTCAACACTAAGCTTAGCTAGCTTGGCCGCTTTAGGTGATAACCGACAAGCGCTTATGTTTTTACCGCTGGCGTTATCATCCATGGGTTTAATCTGTTCTGTGTTGGGCATCATCCTAATCAAAATGCTCAGTAACCAAGCGCCAGAAAAAGCCTTGAGAACAGGTACCATGGGTACAGCCATTTTATTTATTGTGGCTTCGTATTTCATGATTCAACACTACGGAATCAGTACCGGCGTTTGGTATTCGGTTGTTATAGGGTCAGTAGGCGGCATTATTATTGGTCTTGTTACAGAGTATTACACCGCTGGCAAACCTATTCGAACCATTGCCGCGGCTGGCGAAACCGGGCCGGCAACGGTCATGATATCGGGACTGGCTATTGGTATGGAGTCGGTGGTAATACCAATCTTAACTTTGTGCGCAATTATCTTTTTCTCAGATCAATTTGCCGGTCTTTACGGCGTTGCGATCGCGGCCGTTGGCATGTTAGCCACGGTGGGTATCACAATGGCAATTGACGCCTATGGCCCAGTTGCTGATAACGCCGGCGGTATTGCTGAAATGGCAGGGCTCGGAGAAGATACTCGAAAAATTACTGACTCATTAGATGAAGTAGGTAATACCACTGCAGCGATTGGTAAAGGCTTTGCCATTGGCGCAGCAGCACTTGCGGCACTGGCAATTATGTCTGCGTTCATTGAAACTGTGTCATCAAGAATTGAAGGGTTTAGTTTAGAAATCAATAACCCGGAAGTTCTGGTTGGCATGTTCATCGGTGGTATTTTCCCATTCTTGGTCAGCAGCTTAACCATGACAGCAGTGGGTGATGCCGCCTTTGATATGATCAAAGAAGTACGTCGTCAATTTAAAGAAATTCCAGGTTTGTTAGAAGGCAACGCCGAACCAGACACCGCGCGCTGTGTTGATATCGCAACGACCGCGGCACTCAAGCGAATGATTCTTCCTGGCATTTTAGCCGTATCAGCACCACCGGTTGTGGGCTTTGCAATTGGCGCTGAAGCACTTGGCGGCATGTTAGGCGGCGCTTTACTTGGCTGCGTATTATTAGCCATTACTATGGCTAACGCTGGCGGCGCCTGGGATAACGCGAAAAAATATGTCGAGCGTGGCAACCATGGTGGCAAGGGTTCTGAAACTCATGCCGCTGTTGTTGTTGGCGATACAGTCGGTGATCCATTTAAAGACACCTCAGGTCCATCAATGAATATCCTAATCAATGTTATGGCGATTGTAAGCCTGGTGATTGCCCCACTACTTAGTTAATTTGCAACAAATATTTTCTATGCAATTAAAAAGGCCAGCTTTTGCTGGCCTTTTTAATGATGAGTTATGAATTGGCAATAAGCATTCACTAATAACACAGACAAAATATATAAAGCATATTTCAAATTCCGATAGATATTTTAGCTTTTTGATAGCTACTCATGTCTAAATAATGATCAAATAGGTGTTCACTTACTTTTAAATATTTAAAGTTTATGGAACCCATTATCTCAGCAGTACGTTTTCTAGCTGTCTCTCAAGCACTACACTTTTATTAGTGTCATTGGCGGCATCTCATAACCCTCTTAGAGTTCGCATCAGCGGCGCATCACTTGCAATTGGTGTTATTGGCTATTTACTGGGTAGTGGATATAAAATACTCGGCCGCAAGCGACCGAGTATTTTATCCAATTTGTAAACCATTACCGCATTGAAGAAGCAGGCGTACGTTTACACCAAGAACCTACCACGCCAATACTTAGTCTTGCTTTAGACGTTGGGTTTAGATCAATCTCTTCATTTAATACTGCTTTTCAACTTCAATATAGAATGTAGCCAAGCGAATACCGACAACAAGTTTTATCAAGCACATGAATTACAAAACAGGGTTTGCTGACCTTGTTTTGTTTCACGCATGTTGTAGTAACGGTAATGGCACGTGAATTAATGCACAAATAACACGCATTATTTCATGTTCAGCCGTTGTAAGTTTGGCATCATCTAAGGCAATTTTTGCCAAACAGGCTACTACTCGTGATTTTTCTTTTGGTTGCAGTTTATCTAATTTGATAATTGCTTGGTCTAATTCAGCTTGCCAATTATCACTAAAGTTCAAATTTGTGTGCTTTATACCAACACTTTCCATACCAGCCCGGTACGCTGCTTGCGCTTTTTGTAAACCTGCACCACTGCGGTTTATCTGGTCATAACTGGCTAAAATACTCGCTGCAATTGATAATTCGGCAGTATAGTCTTTTAATACACCTCGACCATGTAGGCGTGTTCTATTTGGAGTGTGAGATTCATATAAGTATTGTTTGATTAAACGCGATAATAGATATTCGAAGCTATCAACCGTATTATCTGCCAGCGCTAAATTATTGACCGTGGTAAGAATTTTTTGAATTTCACTAATTGGCCTGCGCTTGAGGCTTGGGAAACAAATTTCTAATAAAGGCAATCGTTGCTCAGCGGTAACCAGGCCGTTGCCATTTATTAAATGAGTCAGTTTTGATTCACTAATGTCACCCATTTCTTGAATAACCATTAGTAGTTGTTTATCTCGCAAATCTTGCTGATCACTCAATAAGCAGTAAAACAAAACTTCTGGCGCCCACTCTAAACTGTGTGCGGCATTGATTAATGGGGCCGGCAGAGAAGCCGCTAACAAGCCTGCGGCAACAATACGTTCAAACTCAGGATTACCAATGTTATCCATCATTGAATCAATATCAAACATCCCTTTACGTTTGCTACCTTCGGGTTTCTCAGTTTGTTCTTTTTCGGCTAAATTAGCTTGTATATGCTCACGCTGTTCTTGCGCTTTTAACTTTTTAGCTAATTGTTCAATCTCACTAGCATCAAAATTCTTTTCTACACGGGCAATACGTTTTTCTAATGGCGGGTGAGTGGCAAACATAAATGAGCGATAACCAGAACCGAACAACATGTGACTGACTTCTTCTGAATCCGTTTTCAGATACGATGAGTGATTGTACGCCGCAATTTTCTTTAAGGCACCAGAAATACCATCTGGGTCACGCGTAAATTGAACGGCCGAGGCATCGGCTAAATACTCGCGCTGACGCGACAAAGCTGACTTCATCCAACGCGCAAAAAACAGACCCACATAGCCAACGACCATTAATGCCAAACCAATCGCAATTGCGGCACTGGCTGAGTTATCTTTTGAAGAACTAAGGCGTGTTCGTCGACGAATATTTAAAAATTGTCGGCCAATAATAGCAATCACAAGAATGCCAAAGATCACACCCATCATCCGAATATTGATTCGCATATCGCCATTAAAGATATGGCTGAACTCATGCGCGATCACACCTTGTAATTCACTGCGGCTTAATTTCTCTAGTGTTCCTTGGGTTACGGCTACCGCTGCATCTGCAGGCGTATACCCGGCAGCAAATGCGTTTATGCCGGGTTCATTTTCCATCACATACACTTCAGGAACCGGTGTACCTGAAGCTAAGGCAATTTCTTCAACAACGTTATATAAACGCCTGCGCAACGGGTCACGAGTATCAGGGGTAACTATGGTCGCGCCCATATTTCGCGCTACTTTTCCGCCACCGCTGCGTAAGCTTGCTACTTTACCAAAACTCGATAAACCGATTACGCTAGCTGTGATTGCGCTACTGCCGAGCAACACTTTACTATTTGCTGCCAGAAATTGCGGATCCATGAATGAACCAAGACCGCCTTGCGTAATCTGAGCAACACCCGTTGATAAGGGTGCTTGTAAAGAAAATATGGTCAGGACAAGTATATCGACCGCAATTATGATTAATAATGCCACACCAATAAATGCAGCAATAATCCATAGCGATTGTTTACGAGCCTTCTCCTGATGCTCAAAAAAATTCATATTTTAAACTGCGTATTAAAATGTGACGTTAGGAACATCGCGCATCGCTTCATTTTCTATTTCGAGTAATTCTGCTGCCTCAAATGAAAACCAATTTGCAATAAAGTTGCTCGGAAATTGCTCACGTAAATTGTTGTACATCATCACAGCGTCATTGAATGCTTGACGAGCAAATGAGACTTTATTCTCAGTTGTAGTCAGTTCTTCAGATAACTGCATCATATTCTCGTTTGCTTTCAAATCAGGGTAGGATTCTGACAAAGCAAACAAGCGACCAAGAGCACCATTTAAGCCTTGTTCGGCTTGACCTAAATTTTTCATTGCTTCTGGATTGGTCGGGTCAGCTTTAGCACTGCTTAGACCATTAACTGCCGCATTTCGTGCATTTATCACTGCTTCTAATGTTTCCTTTTCGTGCGCCATATAGCCTTTTGCTGTTTCCACTAAATTTGGTATCAAATCGTGCCGGCGAGTTAATTGCACGTCTATTTGCGCAAATGCGTTTTTATAAGCGTTACGCCCCGACACGAGCCGATTAAACATATTAATGCCAAATAAAATAATGCCAATAAAAATAATCAATAAAACGGTTCCGGTGCCCATCATTTTGCCCTCAATTTTTTAAAGCACTAGTTATACCAGATTACTGACTTTATTGGGAATTTGATAAATTTGTTAACGATTGAAGCTTATAAACTTGTTCATCATTTATTCAACTATTACACCAACGGTTGGCTTTGTATTAACTAATAATTTATTGCTACAAAAAAGCCCCGCGATCTATTAGACCGAGAGGCTTTTTAAAATTTATAAAACAGTTTCTTTTATCGACGCTTCGCCATTTTCTTAATGGCGGCTAACTGAGCTGCGGCTTGTGCGAGCTCCGCTTTCGCTTTGGCGTAATTGATATCCGCTGTTGTGTCTTTCAATGCTTGTTCTGCTTTGCGTTGTGCTTCTAAAGCAGCGGCTTCATCAAGGTCGTCTGCACGCATCGCCGTATCTGACAACACCGTGATTTTCTTTGGTGTTACTTCAAGAATGCCGCCTGAAACATAAATGACTTGCTCTTCGCCATCGACCGTTTGAACACGCACGTCACCAGGTTTTAAACTGGTTAAAAGAGGGGTGTGTTGTGGGTAAATACCCAATTCACCAGACGTCGCGGTGGCAATTAACATAGTGGCTTCGCCAGAGAAAATCTCTTGCTCAGCGCTTACTACTTCAACTTGCATTGTACTCATTCTATTTATCCGCTAAAACCGCATTCGCGGTTAGGTTGCTTACAACCTTGAACTCAAGGCTGCGTTAAATCTTATCTACCCCTAGCCAAAGCAAATAAGCTTTCGGAGCATCTTAACAAGGCAGACTTTGTTCAGAGCAAGGCGCCTATTTATTTTAAGGTTGGGAGCATACCTAAGCCCGTAGAGAAAAGGTATGTGATCGTTTTTGAAATAAATAGGCAACGCAGTCTCTGGACTAAATATGTCCGCTAAGACCGTTAGGATTTTCCTTTGGCGATAACCTCGTCGATCCCACCAACCATATAAAACGCTTGCTCTGG
>CAZOBR010000004.1:0-42620 GCA_964578035.1 uncultured Gammaproteobacteria bacterium | reverse complement strand
TCACCGAATTTTACGTCTTTTGCTGACATGATAAATTCCTCTGTTTCTGTTTAATTTTTAAAAATATCTGGTGGGATCGAAGTTTTGTTCTCAATCGAGGCGAAGAAAAACGCAGGTCGGGGGCGTATACTAAATCTGTAGAAAATAGATACGTGACCAAGCGAATATTTTATTCAACGAAGAGTGAAGACAAAAATTCGGTTCCTATTCGACAACGCCAACGATGTCGTCTTCGCGCATTACTAGCAGATCCTCACCATCTACTTTTACTTCTGTTCCGGCGTACTTGCCGAATAGAACTTTGTCGCCAACCTTAACGTCTAAAGGTCGAACATCACCGTTCTCTAAAATTTTGCCATTGCCTGCGGCGATGATTTCGCCTTCGGATGGTTTCTCTTTTGCTGAATCAGTTAATATGATACCGCCAGCTGATGTTTCTTCTTCTTCGTTTCGACGAACAAGAACACGGTCATGAAGTGGACGAATAGCCATTCGTAAGGCCTCCAAAAATTAATGTTTAACTTAAAAATAATGGGATGCGCTATTTTTTTAGCACTCATCCCTTGGGAGTGCTAATAATAGTGGCGAAGCCAGCAAAGTCAAGCCTTTAGAGAATATTTCTAAGGCTGTTTTATTGTTCGTCTTTGTACTCGCCTTCGATGATGGTTGAGTTAGGTCGGTGTGGCTGGGCAAAGCCACTTTGCGCTTGAATAATGCCTTTACTGGCTACCCATGCAACGATTGCTCGGCGAATTGGCGGAACGAGCAAACTAAAACCAACAGCATCGGTAATAAAGCCGGGCGTTAGCAGTACAGCGCCTGCAAACAACAGTAAAACACCTTCGCCAATTTGCATTGCGGGTAAGCGCCCCGCTTGAGTTTCTTGTTGCAAGTTGGTCAACGTTGAAATGCCTTGTTGGCGCACGAGATAGGCGCCTAATATGGCGGTAAAAATTACAAATAGAATAGTTTTGAACCCGCCAATGGCATCACCCACTTGAATCAATAAGCTGATTTCAGCAACTGGAATCACAACAAATAAGAAGGCAAGAATAAAAAACGGCATAAATTTTTATATGGTGATGCTTATTGGTAAATCAAGTTTGACCGTGTTTTAAGGTATTAGTTTTTAAATTACTATGTTTTAGATCTTTCGCTTCGCTCAAGATGACGAGGCTGATCGATTAAGAGACATTATCGCTTTACTGAGTATGGCGGGCATTGGGCTCGCTGCAATCCCAACAGATTTCAAACGTACCTGGATTCGCTTCACCACAGTGTCGGCATTGCCAATCTGGACCATTCGGAACATTTTGTTTTACGTCATCTAATAATTCGACTGATTTAGCGTAATCACTTGTGCGTACCCAAAGTTCTGGCCACACATCAAAAAACGCGATCTCGCCCATCACGCTTGAGGAGTATTCGTTGCGTAGTTGACTGTCGATGCCATGCTCAGCTAGGTAACTGCGCATGGCACCGACGAGAGCGATACTTTGGTCTGTGAAAACTTTTTGCATTACCACCTACGAAATTAAATTTTTAAGGCTGCGAAAATAAAGTTAGATTTTTGCGATACCAAGACGCTTTATAAACGTCATGCTTTTCATTTTTTGAAAACGTATAGGGCCGACCATTAATTTCAACCACGACTGAAGTTTGTGGATTACGTTTATTGATCTCCATTTTTAGTTCACCTTTGTGACAAACTCGGCCTGTGTAGGCTTTGCTGTTGAACCTTAGAAACTCATTAACGCCTGAAATTTTTAAACCCGCACTACCACCATCTGAATAAGCTTTAACATCAAAACAACCGCCCTGAATAATATTGCTATTGTTAGAGCCTGAATAGTTGGGTTGCGAGTAGACAGGCTTTGCATAATTATTGTTGTAAGCCGAATTGTAATTAGGCTTTGGTATCGCAGTGTAATGTTGATCCATTGTATAGCGCTGTTGGCTGCCGTTACGATTAATCACCGTGACATCATTAGTAAAAAAATCAATCCGCACTCGCTGTGCGCTGTATCTATTTTGTAAATACACAGCGTATTGATTACGCGCCACTTCAGTCAATTTAGAGACTTGACCATTCTTGTTCGACATTTCCCATTGCGAGCTACTGGTTTTCTGTAATAGACGGCCAGCAAATGCAACATACGATACACTTTGTGCCGTTGCGTTAGACGGTGCGGTTGGTGCTTGGGCGTACTGATTATTTGGCTTGCCTACTTGTTGCACACGCAACGAGCTGACTTGGTTATTCCAGTTTTTATCAAAGCAAGACACATTGCGGTCAACACGTGCATAATCACCGCGAAAAGCATCGTGTTCGTAAATCGTTACTTCAAAGCCTTGCGGCACTTGGATAGATGAGACTCGATCATTGCCAAAATCTACTCGGCCCATATTGTCAAAGTCACCAACATAAATGTCTCGACTCTTGCCTCGATAATCACAATCTTCAAAAATCGTGACATAGTCTTGACCGCGATAACTTTGCGCCGACACACTGCCGACAAAACTAATAACAAGTGCTAATGACAATAAGAGTATGTTTTTCATAAGAGCTCCGCTTTAATAAATGTAATAGGCTAGTGCCAAACTTTATTCCGAAAGATTAACATTGATCGCCAATCTAGCAATGTTACTATTAACTGAACCTGAATACTTTTAAATACGCTGATTCTATGAGCCGTTTTTGGTCACAAAATGTACACAGCTTAACGCCATACACACCAGGCGAGCAGCCGCAGATTGATAATCTGATTAAACTCAATACCAATGAGAATCCGTATGGGCCATCGCCCAAGGTTATTGCGGCAATTGCGAACGCCAATCAAGATAGCTTGCGTAAATACCCAGACCCAAATGCCAGCGCGCTAAAGCACACTATTGCCGATTATTATGGTTTAGACCGCGAGCAGGTGTTTGTGGCAAACAGCTCTGACGAAGTATTGGCGCATACTTTTCGAGCATTTTTTATAAAAAATGCGCCGCTGCTATACCCCGATATTACCTACAGTTTTTATCCGGTGTACTGCCAATTATTTGATATCGACTTTGTGCAAGTTCCGTTAAGCGAAGACTTCACAATTAATATTGATGATTACAAAAGGGGCAACGGCGGCATTATTTTTGCCAACCCAAATGCACCCACTGGCATTGCGCTTGAGCTTGAAAAAATTGAACAGCTATTAGAAAACAACTCCGAATCAGTAGTTGTGGTAGATGAAGCCTATGTGGATTTTTCAAATGAAAGCGCGGTGTCATTGGTCAATCAGTACCCTAATTTACTTGTCACACAAACGCTGTCTAAATCACGATCATTAGCGGGTTTGCGTGTGGGCTTAGCCTTGGGTAATCCGGAATTAATTGAAGGTTTAGAACGAGTTAAAAATAGCTTTCACCCCTATGCACTAGACGCCTTAGCACTGGCTGGTGCCACCGCCGCATTTGCAGACAAGGCGTATTTTGAAGAAACGCGCGACAAGGTCATTCGCACCCGCGAATGGACAACCACTAAATTAAGCGAGCTAGGCTTTAGCGTATTGCCATCAAGCACTAATTTTGTGTTCGCCAAACATGCAAGCATTGAAGCAAGTGTTTTATTTCAAGCACTGCGCGAGCGAAATATTGTTATTCGTTACTTCAGCGCAGCAAGAATAAATGAATACATTCGGATCAGCATCGGCAATGATCAAGAAATGCAAACGTGTGTTGAAGTACTCGCAGAGATCATTCAATAAAGTTAATCAAGCATCTGCTTTCGTAGTTGCGCTAGCTGCTCGGGAGTTAATTGCAGCTTTTCTAAAGCATAACGCTCAAAGCCGCCGTATTGCTGATTAACGTATTCCAATAGTGTATTAATGTAGGCAATGTCCGCTTCAAAAATCGGTTGCAGCACTTCTTTAGGTCGGCTTAGTAACTTACTTTGAAAATCGCTGTAATTCGCATTATCCGTTGCACCACCAGACATCCAAAATTCTGCCATGTCGGCAATTTCGCGTTGTGTCAGTAAATAATCTTGCACAATGGTTTCATCAGCCACATCCAACAAAGACAAGATCAACGCAGCCGCCACGCCAGTTCGATCTTTGCCAGCGGCACAATGGAATACGAGCGGCGTTTGTCCATCGATTATTTTCAGCAACATGGTGCGATAAATAGCCCGATGCGAATACAGTTTCTTGGGGTAATTCACCCGCATTGCTTCTCGCACTTTTTCAGGATCATTTGAATCTAAGCTGTCTTTCCAACTTAACTGCATTTCGTTTGAGCGCTCAACAACTTCTGTTTCTTCATTTTGGTCTTGCCAAGCAATAAACTCGGCATTTTTAAATGCAGCATGCACGGTTGGGAAACGCTTAGTTTCATCAGCAAACCGAAGGTCAATCACAGTTTGAATATTCAATGCCGACATTTCTTCAATGCCTTTATCACTTAATCGATCCAGTTGCGCGGAGCGATAGCAGTTGCCCCAGCGCACCCGTTTTTTGTGTTGGTTAACGTAGCCACCGAGGTCTCGAAAATTCATCACGCCATCAATATCTAAAACGCGCTGTGTTACTTGATGATTCATATTGCTTCTTGGCTTAAGTGTTCGATTGTTTGCTGATTATGGTCACAGGCTCTGCACAGCGATTTAATCAAATTGTGGCAGAATAGACATATGTAATTTTAAGCATCTATTATAATCTGCAAAAAATACATTGACGTGACAGCCAATGCTAACAAATACGGTCTAGATAAGACTCTTTAAAAGAAAATATTTTTATCGATTCCGTTACAATCCGATCATGACGATTTTAAAGCACTATTTAAAAACTTTGATTATTCCTGCTTTTTCTATAAATAAGCGTAAGGCTGTTCGCATCCTGACGTTTGTTTTGGCCAGTGTATTTTTTGCGCAGGCGCAGGCGCAGTTTTTTAATAAGAAGCAACCTGTCCTATTGCCTGAAGAGCAGGCCTTTGACGCTATTGCTAATGTTAGCGATGGCGTACTCTCGGTGAATTGGTCGATTGCAGACGACTATTATATGTATCGTGATCAATTTCGTATTGAGTCAGACAACCCTGACGTCACCATCGGTGAGATCACCTTTCCGAAAGGCGAAATTGAGGATGACCCTGAATTTGGTGTTGTCGAAGTCTATTTTTACAATGTTGAATTCACCGCGCCAATTAGTGGGCCTCTGCAAAGTGTTGAACTGACTCTGCGCGGCCAAGGTTGTAATAAACCGGTTGGTGTTTGTTACCCGCCGCAAGCGCGCCGCGTTAGCGTTATCATTGATAAAAGCAGTGAAATCAATCCGGCTGCAGAACAAGTTTCGCAAAACGCGGTACCTGATTCTGGTTCAACATCTAAATCTACAACAGCGGATAACTCTGCAACTAATAGCACTAAAACCAAAAGCTTTTGGAGTTATATTGTAACTGCGCTGGGTGCTGGCATTTTATTAAGTTTTACACCCTGCGTATTACCAATGATTCCAATTCTCGCTGGCGTGATCGCGGGTCAAAATAACCCAAGTAAATTACGCTCGGGTTGGCTCGCGATTTGTTATGTCGCTGGCACCATTGTCACTTATGCGATTGCAGGCTGGGTAGCCGGCGCAGCGGGAACGCAACTTCAGGCCCACTTTCAGAACCCATGGGTTATTGGCTTTATTTGCGCGCTCTTACTCATACTGGCTGCCTCATTATTTGGTTGGTTTAAAATACAATTGCCAAGCGGTGTACAGTCAAAATTAAATAGCACCAATGTAAAAAGCCGCTCAGCGTCAGTATCCAGTTTTGCGCTTGGCTTAATCTCAGCGCTGGTTGTAGGTGCTTGTGTTTCACCGATATTAATCGTCACACTCGGTGCGGCAATTACTCAAGGCGATCCAGTACTGGGTGCTGGCATTATGGCGGCCATGGCCGCTGGCATGGGTTTATTGTTGATTGCCTTTGGTTTTGGAGCAGGCTGGATTTTGCCTAAAACAGGTGCTTGGATGGAGCAAATCCAAGTGATCTTCGGCTTTATGGTAATCGGTGTTGCTATCTTTTTAGCCAGCACATTAGATTCTGTTGCAACTCTGTATTTCTGGAGTGGTCTATTACTCTGTACCGGCTTTTACCTCTGGAACTTAGCCCAAGAAATACCTTCTGCGTTAGCCAATAGCACGGCACGTGCGCTCAGCTTTGCAGCTATTTTGTGGGGTGCAATGGCATTAATCGGTGGTACAACTGGCGGCAATGATATCTTACGCCCGCTTGATTCAATACAATTATCAAACGCAAGCGTTCAGCAAAATGCACGCAGTATCAACTTTCAAACTACCACTAACGTTAACGGTGCTAAGCAACTATTAAGTGCTGCCAAGTCCGCTGGACAACCTGTTGTCGTTGATTTTTACGCTGACTGGTGTTTAGACTGCAAACGCATGCATCGCACCACATTTAAAGACAATGCCGTGATTGATGCCTTAGAAACGTGGGCAGTCATTGAGATCGATGTAACCGACACCAATGCTGACAGTGAAGCGGTTAAAAAGTACTTTAGTGTGTTCGGCCCACCTGCGACCTTGTTTTATCGAAACGATGGCTCTGAAAATACAGAACTACGCCAATACGGTTATCTCAAATCAGCAGATTTTTTAAACTTGTTAGCAAGGACAAATAATTAAATGAACGCAAATACCAAAGTTTTAGTATTACTGGCAGCCATTGTGGCATTTGCGGTTGGCGCGGTAGTTAATTCGGCTAAGGTTGAGTCTGACTTTTCAACCGACGCACTAATCAACGCAGAGCTGATCAAAGACGGTAACAGCGCAATTGTTGCTGACTCACTCGGCAAACTCACTTTGGTTAATTTTTGGGCCAGCTGGTGTGCGCCCTGCCGACGTGAAATGCCGATGTTTGAATCCATGTATCGCGCTAACTCTGCTAAGGGTTTTACGGTGATTGGCATTGCAATAGACAGCCCCGAAAAAACGCAAGCCATGCTGGATTCAATGGATATTAGTTACCCAATTTTGTACGCCGAAAAAACCGGCAATCAATTAATGGAATCTATCGGCAACCCACAAGGCTTGCTCCCTTACTCTTTATTATTAAATGAGAAAGGCGAGCTTATTGATCAAGTACTTGGCACCATCCACGAACCGCAAATTACTGACTGGGTTAATACCCATTTAAAACCTTAGCCCGAGGGATCACGGATGAGCTGGCTACAAACAACATTTATTGTTGATGCGGATCAAGTTGAAACCGTTTCTACCATTTTAGAGACCTTTCTTGCGCAGGCCGTTACCACTGAGAATGCCGGCGAAGACGAGTTTTACGAAGTGGCCTTTCCTGGTACACCGGACTGGAAAAAAGTACGCGTTACGGCGCTGTTTAATCAAGCGGTTGACTGCCAGCCGATAATTAATTTTGTACTAAACCACCTAAGCCAATCAGCTGATCAGCAACGTGATGATGAAATCCCGGTTACGGTGACCAAGCTGGTTGACCAAGATTGGGAGCGCGTATGGCTAGAGTCGTTTAAACCAATTCGAGTTGGCCACAAACTATGGGTATGCCCAAGTTGGTGTGAGCCAAGCGACCCCAATGCCCGCAATATATTACTCGACCCCGGTTTAGCATTTGGCACTGGCACACACCCTACCACCCATATGTGTTTGCGGTGGTTATCAACCCAAGACTTAACCGCACATCATGTGCTGGACTACGGCAGTGGTTCAGGCATATTAGCCATTGCAGCGCTAATGTCTGGCGCCAAACATGCTGACGCAGTCGACATTGACCCATTAGCCGTGGACGCGTGCATAGAAAATGCCGCACGAAACCAAGTAAACGATAACATGGCGGGGTTTCTGCCATCTGAGCTTTCAGTTGAGCCTCAGCATCGTTATGAATTAGTCATTGCCAATATTTTAGCCGAGGTAATTATTGAACTACAGGACACCTTACTGCTACATTGTCATGCTAACGGGCGTTTACTGTTAACCGGTATTTTAGCCACGCAGGCCGATCGCGTTATAGACGCATTTAAACCTGAGTTTACGTTTGAAAAACAATTACAAGATCAATGGTGCTTATTAATAGGCACAAAAATGACATAAGTTCGATTCAATGAACAGAGCCCAGTGCCCTCACTGTTTTACGGTATTTTTAATTAGCGATGAACAAATGCGCATCTCTAAAGGAGCGGTTCGTTGTGGAACTTGCCGCGAGCGCTTCACTGTTGCGCCATTTGATTCCAAAACCGCAGGTGAGTTTAAACTCGAAGACCCGTTTCTAGAACCACTCACCGAAGAACAAAAAGCTCGCCCGAAGGTCATCGATAAACCAATTACCGGTTTCAAATTAAAAGAAAAGACGAATGACGACCTAATAGAGACATCCACTGATCGCCAATATGAACTCGAGATAGGTGACACGATCAGCAACCCAAGTGAAAACGAACTGATTGATCAGGTCGATCAACTAATCAGCGACAAATTAGTCCAAGATACCGAAGATACTGAACAAGAAACCGTAAGTGAAAATGATCTCTCAGCCAACGAAGAGACTTCAATAAATAATGAGTTCACAGCGGATGAGAAGCCATTAGCTGGTAAAGAGCCTTCAGCTAGTAAAGAGCCCTCAGCCGATACTGAACCCACAACAGAGGATCAATCCTCACTCGAACAAGCATCCTTGCCTGAGATCTTAGCGGCAATCGACACAGATGATGACATCGAGTTTGATTTACTCGACCACAACAATAAAAAACCAGGTAAACGCTTTACTCGCTGGTTGCTTAATACACTATTACTGACACTGCTTATCGCGCTGATAATTGCATTGGTCTATCAGCTCTGGTTTAAACAATTAGTGGTGTTGAACGACAACTCTGAGTCTGAATTACTGATTAATCAGTCGGTTGATTTTTCAAACCAACAACTCAAACAATTTGACCTGCAATTACCGCAGCGCCGCAACCTAAATAAACTAACCTTAGTGTCGGCGCAAACCGAGGCTCACCCCGGCCGCGCGTCAACAATTTTATTGCGCGTCAGCATACTTAATCGTGCTGAAATTGCCCAACCACTGCCTTGGTTAGAGCTATCGCTGAACAACGCAGACGGCAACATCATTGCAAGGCGTAGTATCAATCCCGAGACTTATTTGCACAATAATAGAAGCATTAACCAAATTCGTGCCAACGAATTAAAAAAAGTAACCATCGAGCTCCTATCATTTCCTAAACAAGCCACTGGTTACGAATTGAAAATCATTAATAAGTAAACAATTTTTAGTGCTTGCCTAAAAATTAAGCATTTATTTCACTAATCGTTCGTCTTTAACTTTACCGTTCTGTGCGCCATCGGTATCATTTGTCGTCCTCAATTTTGACAATGCTAAACGGGCAAGAGCAAACTCAGTAATGCTAACAATGCAACCCTACATTATTGGCTCGCACATAATAACAAGCCCTGTTATTGCCGCGCCCATGGCAGGTGTTAGCGACAAGCCTTATCGGCACGTTTGCAGGCAAAATGGCGCAGGTCTAGTTGTATCAGAAATGGTGACTAGCCAGCTCGATCTTCGCCACTCTACCAAGTCACGCTTTCGAATGGATTTAGAAGGTGAACCAGGCCCCATTGTCGTGCAACTCGTCGGTACCGACCCGCAATCTCTTGCACAAGCTGCGCAATTTAATGTGGATAATGGTGCGCAAATCATTGATATCAACATGGGTTGCCCGGCTAAAAAGGTCTGTAAAAAAGCCGCCGGCTCTGCACTATTAGCAAACGAAGGCTTAGTTGAACAAATTTTAACCAGTGTGGTAAATGCTGTAGACGTTCCGGTCACATTGAAAATTCGTACCGGAACATCACCAGAGCAGCGTAATGCTGTGCAAATAGCTAAAATTGCTGAGCAAGCGGGTGTGCAATGCTTGACGATTCATGGCCGAACGCGTGAGTGTAAGTTTGTTGGCCCGGTCGAATACGACACAATTGCTGAAGTGAAGCGTGCCATTTCAATACCCGTTGTTGCCAACGGCGATATTAAATCACCACAACAAGCACTGGATGTTTTACAACACACAAACGCCAACGCAGTAATGATTGGCCGTGCAGCGCAAGGTCAGCCATGGTTATTTGGCCAAGTTGCGCATTTTTTATCTACCGGAGAACTGATTCCGATTCCGAGCTTGGAACAACGAAAAAAAATCATCTTAGATCACGTTTCAGCAATACATGCTTTTTATGGTGATGGTCTAGGTGTTCGCCTTGCCCGCAAACATATTAAAGCGTACTTAGCACATTTGCATAACGATGCTGAAAGTCCAGTCGCTGATAGTCAAGCACAAAACGAAATTGTACGCACCGAATCAGCCGACCAGCAATGGTCTTTAATGAATCGATACTTAAGTCACTGCGCACTAAAACGAGCGGCTTGAAAATAACAATAATTACTCGAACGAATACGGCAAATAATGAAAAACTACCCGTCTCTGACTGAGTGCATAACTCAGTCAATGGAACAATACTTCTCCGATTTAAATGGTCAGCCACCTGTTAAACTGCACAACTTTTTTATCAACGAAGTCGAAAAACCTTTTCTAAGTGTTGTGATGCAACAAGTTGATGGCAACCAAAGCAAGGCAGCCGAAATCTTAGGGATTAATCGCAATACTTTACGTAAAAAGCTCAAGCAATATGGCTTAGCTTAAATCACCTGTTTTGAAAAAAATCAAACCTAGCCTATAACCACATCTGACTCACAAATATAATGACCTCTCACTCTGTTAAACCCGCCCGCGCCTTAATCAGTGTTTCTGATAAAACCGGTATCGTTGAATTTGCCCGTGCCTTAAGTGACGCTGGCGTTGAAATATTATCGACTGGCGGCACCGCAAAACTGCTTGCTCAAAACAACATTGCCACAACCGAAGTTTCATCGTACACCGAGTTTCCAGAAATGATGGATGGGCGAGTTAAAACATTGCACCCAAAAGTACATGGTGGCATTTTAGGGCGCCGCGGCACTGATGACCACGTAATGCAAGAACACGGCATTAATGCAATTGACATGGTGGTGGTTAATCTTTACCCATTTCAGCAAACCGTGGCTGACCCAAACTGCGATTTACCAACTGCGATTGAAAACATTGATATCGGCGGGCCAACCATGGTGCGTTCTGCAGCAAAAAACCATAAAGACGTTGCCATCGTGGTAGATGCCAATGATTACTCGGCGCTGATTGAAGAAATTAATAACGGCGGTATCACTTATCAAACACGCTTTAGTTTAGCGACCAAAGCGTTTGAACATACCGCGCAGTATGATGGCGCGATTGCCAACTACCTCGGTTTAATTCAAGACGACGGTAATAAAACTGATTTTGCACGTACGTTTAATGTGCAATTTAAACATCAGCAAACCATGCGCTATGGCGAGAACCCACATCAAAAAGCCGCTTTTTACGTGGAAGAAAATCCACCTATTGGCATTGCCTCGGCCACGCAACTGCAAGGCAAAGAGGTCTCATATAACAATATTGCCGATACCGATGCCGCACTAGAATGCGTTAAACAATTTAGCGATGCGCCTGCTTGTGTAATTGTTAAACACGCCAACCCATGCGGCGTGGCGGTGGCACCGACATTATTAGAAGCATATCAAAAAGCGTTTTCAACCGATCCTGAATCAGCCTTTGGCGGCATTATTGCATTCAACCAAGAACTGGATACACCAACTGCTGAACTGATCGTAGAGAAACAATTTGTTGAAGTAATCATTGCGCCGACAATCAGCGATGCCGCCAAACAAGCCGTGGCGAGTAAAAAGAACGTCCGTTTATTAGAATGTGGTAACTGGAACGAACACTCACATAATGCGCTAGAATACAAACGGGTGACCGGTGGCTTGCTATTGCAAGAAAACGATTTAGCACTGACAAATTCGCTTGAAGTTGTAACCAAAAAACAGCCAACTGAACAACAAATGAGTGATTTATTATTCGCTTGGAAAGTCGCTAAATTTGTGAAATCCAATGCAATTATTTACGCTAACAACAATATGACAATTGGCGTTGGTGCGGGTCAAATGAGCCGTGTTAATTCGGCACGTATTGCCGGTATTAAAGCCGAACACGCCGAGCTTGAAGTCAACGGTTCGGTGATGGCGTCGGATGCGTTTTTCCCGTTTCGTGATGGTATTGATAATGCCGCCGCCGCTGGCATCAGTGCGGTAATACAACCGGGCGGCTCGATGCGCGATGATGAAGTCATTGCAGCGGCGGATGAAGCCGGTATGGCCATGGTGTTTACTGGCATGCGCCACTTCAGGCATTAATACGCTTTATAATTAGAACTTATTCAACAAACCCAAGAGGCCAAAATGAGCGAAGCTGACTTAACCGAACAGTTGCTGCAAATAACTGAGTTTTTGTTCACAGGAACCTCTCAGGAACCTCTGTTGTTTTCACGATTATTTCAGCTTACATCGTTGGACTATATTGGTTTTTACACAAAACCAGCTGGTTCATGCGCCTAATTGTGTTTAGCATGTTTACGATGATGATGGCTATTTTAATGGTTGCTGGCTTTGGCGCATTTAGGCATTCGGAAGGCATTACACTTGCGTTAATCGAACTCTCTAAAACTGAACAACTCAGCCCGCTGGGTTTAATGGCCATTGAAAATACCGCACAAGGTGTTTCGGACGTTGTGACAACTGGCTCTGTAATAATTGCGGCCAGCCTGTATGCCGCACTTTTTTATCTTAACTTCTTTTATAGGTGGGATGAAAAGGTCTAAAAAACTAAGAAGGATTAACTAGTTGCTGAAAATAAGTCGCACACCCACCAAACCCAAAAAGCCTGCGGCAACTCGGTCAAAACTTGTTTTAGCGCGGCTGTAAACGGATTTAGAGCGCGCGTTTGATAGGACAACAGCCACAAAAACATACCAAGCAAAATCGATCAAAAAAACAATAGCTGCCACCAAAATCATCGTAAAACGCGGTGGATTCATTGGCACAAATGCGGCAAAAATACCTGCAATTACTAAGGCTGTTTTAGGATTGCTGCACTGAGTAATCAAACCACTGAGAAACGCTTTAAACACAGTGTCGTTATGACTGTTTTGACTAATCGATGCTAATGGTTGGCTGGATCCAATCCAGATACGCATAGCCAGATAAATTAAATACAGGCCACCGCAAATTTTAAACGCCAAGAAAACCTTGGGTGACGCTTCTAATAAGGCTGTCACACCAACGCTGGCTAATACCGCGAACAAGGTAACGCCCATTGCCGTGCCAAACGCCGTAGCAATACCATGTGCCCTGGACTTGGCGATGGCGTTTTGCGCCACCACCATAAAACTAGGGCCGGGGCTCATTGCTCCCATAACCAATATGCCAGCGATGGCAAATAAAAAAGAATATTCGTGCATGCATGAAGTATAAGACAACTGTCATTTGAGTTATAGATAATCCCAGATCTTGTGATATATTTGCGCCTGCTAGAAAAAGCAATTACCCAGGGGGAGGCTATTAGCCTGAGACGCAATCGTTTTAATAAACGGCGGACCCCTAGAACCTGATCCGGTTAATACCGGCGTAGGGATGGGAGACAACTCACCATTTTTGTGCCTACCGGGTCTCAATAACATTTAACGATGAAAGAGACCAAAATGAAATATTCAAAACTTATTTG
Source organism: uncultured Gammaproteobacteria bacterium (assembly GCA_964578035.1). Taxonomy (GTDB): domain Bacteria; phylum Pseudomonadota; class Gammaproteobacteria; order Arenicellales; family Arenicellaceae; genus Arenicella. Next base: position 28,921 of record CAZOBR010000004.1, on the reverse strand, counting down.
CGCAAGCAACACTATTCTACGACGTTGCGTATTCGCAATCGGCGGCGTATTCGCAGTAAACACGCACACACTTGCTACTGAACCTTTAACAGAGATTCTGGTCACTGCCGAAATTCTTGAAAGCAATGTTCTGCAGCTGCCAAACAGTATTTCAGTAATCAATAGCTTTGCAATTGAACAACGCGGTGCACAAAACCTAGAAGACATCTTAGCCCTTGCGCCAAACGTGAACTTTACAACCGGTGCGTCACGCGGCCGCTTTATACAAATTCGCGGTATTGGTGAACGCTCTGAGTTTCAAGCGCCGATTATTAACTCGGTCGGCATTATTGCCGATGGCATTGATTTCACCGGTATCGCAACCGGCATCAGCACACTCGACGTTCAGCAGGTTGAGGTACTACGCGGCCCGCAGGGCACGTTGTACGGTGCGAATGCCTTAGCCGGCTTAATCAATGTGGTTTCAAACAAACCCACCGAAACTTTTTATGGCAAAGTAACAGCGGCGGTAGAAGATTTTGGTGGCCGCGAATTAAGTGGCGTGATCAGCGGGCCAACGTCTGATGCCTCGGGTTATCGACTCGCGGTAAAACATTACCAAAGTGATGGTTTTACAGAGGCGGTTTTTCTTGGTCGTGACGACACTAACAATATTGATGAAACTACTGCACGCGCCACGTTCAATACCAAAGTTAATGAAAATCTAAATCTAGACTTTAAAGTCTACCTAGCCGACATAGACAACGGCTACGATGCGTTTAGCTTGAGTAACACTCGTGTTACCGACACTGACGAGCCAGGGTTTGATCGTCAAGAAACGGTATCTGCCTCAGTATCTGCACAATACGCGATTAATAATAATTTACAGCTTGAAACTAATCTTAGTGTGTCGCAGTCCGATTTGGATTACGCCTTTGACGAAGACTGGAGCAATATTTTTATTTGCGAGAATACCGCTTGCGACAGTGACCTGCTCGGCTTTGATTTATTCTTTTCATCGTTTGATCGCTATCAACGCGACAATGACAATACTACTGTGGACTTACGCTTGGTTAGCAATGGCAACGAATCAGTAAATTGGGTAGCGGGTTTGTATTTGCGAGATCAGTCAATTGATTTAGAGCGCACATACACATTCCAAGACTTTTTCACGAGCAATCTTGAAACCACCAACTTAGCGGTATATGGCCAAGCAGAAATTACATTGAACAATAGTTGGTCATTGACCAGTGGCCTGCGTTTAGAACGCCGCGAGTTAGACTATCAAGATAATTTCGGTGGCATCGCCTCACCCGATGAAACTCTCTGGGGTGGTCGTATTGCATTGGAGTACCAAGCTGAAAGCGGTGCTTTTTATTACGGCCTTATCTCGCGCGGTTATAAAGCAGGTGGCTTTAATTTGGAAGGCAGTTTGTCATTAGACGAGCGTGAATTCGATACCGAAACACTGATCAACTATGAATTAGGGTTTAAACAACGCTTTTTTGATGGTCGTTTAAGTTTGCAAACCTCGTTGTTTTATCAAGACCGCAGCGATATTCAAGTAGATCAATCAATTGTGCGCTCAGTGGCGACTGGTGAGATTGGTGGCGTTTGCCCATGCTCATTTACAGACTTTACCGCCAATGCCGCCAGCGGCAGTAACAGCGGTCTTGAGCTTGAAGTGGACTGGGCAGCCAATGAGCGATTAAACCTGTTTGCAACATTGGGTTTATTAGATACACAGTTTGATGAATTTCTGAGCTTTGATCATATTGAAGCCAACCGAGATAACGGCATTGCCTTTGATTTGGCTGGCCGTGAACAAGCACAAGCACCAAGCTATACAGCGGTTATTGGTGGTCAATATGCGTTAACCGAGACGCTTTCAATCGGTGGGTCTATTGAAGCAAAAGACGACTTTTTATTCTCGAACAGCCACGAAGGTACCTCTGATGCCTACGAGCTGCTGAACCTAGAACTAAGCTATCAGACTGATAATTGGAGCATTGCACTTTACGGCAAAAATTTAACTAACGAGTTGGTTAAAACCCGTGGCTTTGGTACCTTTGGTAATGACCCGCGTGAGTTTTACGCATTAGATGAATACAATCAGTTTGGCGCACCGCGTATTGTTGGTGTTCGCGCGAGTGTCGAGTTTTAATTTAATAATTATTTAAGGCCGTAGCTATGGTCTTTTTAAAAGAGGAAAGCACGATGGATCTATCTGTTGAAATAAGCATGTATCCGTTGCAGGATGATTACAAAACTAAGATTAAAGATTTCCTCGACCATATCAATGCCGAAGCCAACGGCATTGATATTCGTACCAGCAATATGAGTACAAGACTATTTGGTGACTACGATGTCGTTACTGCCGTACTTAATAATGCAATGCGCGTTTCCATGGAGCGCTATGGAAAAATTGTGTTTGTGTGTAAATTTTTGCAAGGCGATGCGCGCGAGTTAAGCTCGTATGAGTGAGTTTGTTTCAGGCTTAAGCAGTGCTTGGGCGGCCACCAGTAATATTGAAATTGTTGCCGTGATGTTTGGACTGCTTTACATCATACTGGCCGCCAAAGAGAACAGTTGGTGTTGGCCTGCCGCGTTTATTGGCACCGGCACGAGCATTTACCTTTTTTGGGATGGCGAATTATTAATGGAGTCTGCGCTTAATGTGTACTACTTAGCCATGGCCGTGTTCGGTTGGTGGCAATGGCAATACGGTGGTAAAGAAGATGGTGGCGGCGAAAAAACCATATTAAGCATTCAATCTTGGCCTGTTAAGAACCATATTATTGCGCTGACGTTAATTGCCGTACTGACATTAAGCAGTGGCTACCTACTGAACCAAAACACGAGCGCTGCACTGCCGTATCTAGATTCATTCACAACATGGTCTGCGGTTATCACCACTTGGATGGTCACGCGTAAAGTCTTAGAAAACTGGCTGTATTGGATTGTTATCAACAGCATCTCTATTTATTTGTACATTGATCGTGCGTTCTTTTTATACGCTGTTCTGTTTGTGCTCTACATTATTATTGCGGTGTTTGGTTATCGCCAATGGCGTAAAAGTTTGATGCTGCGCAAGAGCCATGCATTAAGTCATTAAACGCAAAAAGCGAATAATGTTAGCTAAGGCGCTCGAAAATTGGCAAAGCTGGGGCTTAGCAGAACCCCACCTTATTAAACAGTTTAATAATGGCTTAAACCATCACGCAGGTTTAATCCAAAGTGACAATAAACTCTATGTGTTGAAAGTGTTTGAGCATTCAGCCCAGCAAGCAATTCAAGCGCAACAATGGGCGGCTCAGCTTGATATAGCGCCGGCGATTCATTTTTTTGACGACAGTACCTTGATTATGGACTATGTCGAAAGCACCGACACAAATAACGACGACAAGCACCTCACGTTAGCCAACACACTTTCTCGACTACACTCGGCAAGCGTCCAGCAAACAGAGCCATTTGATTTACTTAATTTTTGCCAACTGTATTTAGCAAGTGCGGATAATGAATTACAAAAAAAACACGACCGTTTACTACCGATACTGAACACATTCATTAACGATGCGACGCCTTGGTGTTTTTGCCATAACGACTTAGTCGTTGATAACTGTTTGTTTTATTCGCGAAGCTATCAAACAGTCACATTAATTGATTGGGAGTATGCGCAATATCATAACCCTTGGTTTGATCTAGCAGCTATTGTTTACTATTTTAAATTGTCAGAGCAACAAGCCGCTGACTTTTTAGAACACTATCAGGCTGGTTGGTCTACGCATCAAAACAAGCCAATATTTTATGCATCGCAAATTTCATTACTTTGGGGAGATGTGCTTTGGCATGCTGCAAAATTTGGCTCTGCCTACAAACCACAATTACAAAAAAAGCTAAGCGATATAGAGAAACTTTTATTGGGTTTTAGCTTATCTTCATAGTGGGCTTTAGGAAATTTTTAGTGGGCTTTAGGCAATTTTTCTGACAAACGACTAAAAAAAAGCCAACTATTTAGCGCGATTAATAAGACAATCACTACCACTTTTGCACAATACATCGTAGTATCAAGTTAACTCGCTGATTAAGCCGCAGCAATAAACACAACGAAAATATGGTGTTGTACAGCTCGGGCCCACAATATTTGCGAGAAATAATACTTATAACAAATTAAAATTAATAAATTACTTAGGAGAAATTATGACAATAAAGCATAAACTGACTCGTGCCGCGGTGGCCGTTTCTTTTGCGTTAGGTGCGAATTTAGCGCACTCAGCTACATTAGAAGAGGTTATTGTTACTGCACAAAAAAGAACTGAGAGTTTGCAGGATATCCCGATTTCAATTACTACCATCGATGGTGGCAAAATTGAACAAGCCGGTATCAATAACCTTGAAGACTTATCGGCATTTGTTCCCAACCTACAACTCGCTGAAAACGCGGTTGCTACTAGTATTGTACTGCGCGGTATTGGCCCAGGCGCCAACCAATCATTTGAGCAATCAGTAGGTCTTTTTGTTGACGGCTTACACTTTGCTAAAGGTCGGCAATCGCGTAGCGGCTTTTTTGATCTAGAACGTGTTGAAGTTTTGCGCGGCCCACAGGGCATTCTGTTCGGAAAGAACACGCTAGCTGGTGCTATTAACGTAACCACTGCAACTGCTAGAGCTGGCGACGAGTTTAACGGACGATTAACAGCGGGTATTGAATCCAACGATGGGCAATTAATTGAAGGCCATATTGGAGGTAGCTTATCTGATACTGTTGCTGCACGTTTTTCTTTTAAAGACCGCAGCGATGATGGTTATGCCGTTAACTCATTATTAGGTACCGATGCGCCATCAATTGATGAAACATTACTTCGCTTGGGCTTAACGTGGGAACCTAATGACAATACCACGGTTAAATTCAAATACACTGACACCGATAATCTGCGCGTTGGCAACACCGCGGTGGCGTCTATCTTTAATCAAGTAGCCAATCTTGGCGCAGCTAACCAGCTCGCTTTTGCAACGGTTAATACACTGTTTCCAAATACGGCCAGCCTTATTGCAGATGGCGCACTGGATTTAAATCGTGATTCTATTTCTATTGGTGGTAATGCGCTGGCCGCTTCTTTAGGAGAGCGAGCGATTGGTTCTGAGCAACCAGAAGGCACCGACACCCAAACCAATGAAACTTCGTTAGTGATTGATCACGATTTTGGTGATGGTTACACCTTTACCTCGGTGAGCGGTTATCTTGAGTATGAATATCGCGATGGTATTGATGCGGATTTCTTACCAATTCAATTCGTTGGTCGAACAGACTTTTCTGAATACGATCAATTCAGCCAAGAGTTCCGTATTGCCTCTGATCCAAGCAAACGCTTTTCATTCATTGCGGGTGCGCACTATCAAGAGCAAACGCAAGAAATTGATCGTTTAGTTGCCTTTGATGCGACCTTAGGTGCACCAGGCTTTGTAGCCGCAGCGGCAGGTTTTCCAACTCTGTTTGTATTGCCGCCCGCATCAGCAACGGCGTTAGGCCTTCCTTTTGGTGTTAATGGTGTCTCTGCATTTAACCAAGTCGGTCGTGTTTCAAATTGGGAACAAGACACAGATTCTTGGGCGATATTCTTTCAAGGTGAATACCAAATTACAGATAACTTAACGATCACGGCCGGTTTACGTTACACCGAAGAAGATAAAAGCGTTGTTGCGCAAACACGTCTGACGAATGATGCATCTGGTCTTGCTACGCCAACATTTAATCCACTCGCTGGCGTGTTTCTACGTACGATTGGACCGAGTTCCTTTGATCATATTTTTGTCGATGAACGAAGCACTGATCAGTTAATTCCAGCGGTCAGCCTTGAATGGGTACAGTCCGATGACAACTTGTACTACGCCAGTTACTCTGAAGGTTTTAAGAGTGGCGGCTTCAACTCAGTCGATGACCAAGCACCCGATTTAACAGGTGACTCTTTCATTGATCCTGCAACAGGCATTCAAGTTTTTACTACACCTGACGCTGGTTTTGAGTACGAAGACGAGACTGCTAACTCCTTTGAGATTGGTGGTAAGCATACGCTCCTAGGCGGCTCTATGGAATTTAACTGGGCGCTATTTACCAGTGAGTATGACGACCAACAAGTTTCTACCTTCCAAGGCACGGGTTTTGTGGTTGCAAACGCGGCGGTTTCCGAAGTAGACGGTGTTGAGTTTGATTGGCGTTGGCAAGCGACTGATAGCTTACGCATTAGTGCGAATTTAGCAATTTTAGATGCAACTTATGGTTCATTCCCAGGTGGCGCATGTACGGCTATACAGGAATCAGATATCAATGGGGCATTTGTTGCTTCAGGTGGCCAGCAATTTGTTTCTTCAGGCGAATGTTCGGTCGAAAGAAATAGTTCGGGAATACCCGTTATACAAGCAAATGGACTACCTGCAATCGCACAAGATTTAACTGGCGCAAGTTTAGCCAATGCGCCCGATTACTCAGGTTCTATTTCGTTTCAATATGAGGCTCCAATCTCTACAAACTGGCGTTTCTTTGTTGGCGCGGACTTTAACTTTACCGATGGTTACTTCCTAGCGGCTGATATTGATCCTCTCGATTTTCAAGATAGTTTTGAGAAAATTGATGTGCGCTTTGGTTTCAACAGTGATAACTGGGAAGTATTGTTCTTTGGTAAAAACATTACTGATGAGATTACTGCATCAGGTGGATTTGATATACCACTTCTTTCTGGCGGTCACTCTATCTACACGGACCCAGGCGAAGTTTACGGTGCTAAAGTCACCTACCGATTCTAGTAAGTTAGAATCATGTAATTACCTTGCCTAACACGGCAATAAAAAACCCTCACTGAGTGAGGGTTTTTTATTGGGCGTTCGCAAATAACACTATTCAAAATTTTATTAATCTCGCAACCGAATCAAGCCCTCTTGCGCAGTGGATGCCACCAGTGTTCCATCTTGCGTATAAATACGACCAAACGCCGATCCGCGCCCATTAAAAGTAGACTCGACTTTGCAATCATGAAACAACCATTGATCCGCTTTAAATGGCCGGTGAAACCAAATAGCATGATCTAGTGATGCCATAACCAACTTTTCGCGCCGTTCTGCCAAAGGCATTTGGTTTAATTTATGCGGCACTAATGATGCCTGCAAAATACCCATATCAGAGATATACGCTAGAACACTATGATGGCAAGGCAATGAATCGGGTAGTGCTGACTTAGCCCTAAACCACAATTGCACATGGTTGGGTTCAGTCTTTTCTTGCGATGTCAAAAAGTAAATATCTAAGTATTCAGACTGATGACTGTGAAAACCTTTGTCACGCTGCATAAAATCATTGTTGACGATCGCATTTTCAAGAACATCGACCGGCGGCGTAAAACCCGCAGCGTATTCGAGGCCTTTTTCTTCTTTTTGAAATGATGCCGAAAGGTGAAAAATCTGTCGACCATGTTGTATCGCAACAACGCGTCGAGACGAAAAACTACCACCATCTAAACTACGGTCTACCTCGTAAATAATCGGCGCATTGACATCGCCGCGTCGCAAAAAATAAGCATGTGCAGAGTGAATAAAACGCCCGACATCAACCGTTTCATACGCGGCTTTAATCGCTTGCCCTAATACTTGCCCACCGTAGACTTGTCCATAATTGAAGTCTTTGCTTTGACCTCTAAATAAATTTAGATCAAGAGATTCGCTGTGTAAAAATTGCAGCAAACTATTATCACTTTCGTGACAGCAATTGCCATTATTAGATGCGTTCATTTTACCCCTATACCCTAAAAGCTCTTTTACTCAGACTCTTGCGGAATCGGTGCAATCAATAAGTCCTTAGCAGCATCTTGACCGATTTTCTCAGCATCGATACCTGCTTCTTCTGAGGCACGTTTAAATTCTTTACATTCGGGCGAATCAAAATCACCTTGCGAGCGCATTAATACGTCGCAACTAGTATCCATAAATGTATCCAGGCAGGCCTCTGCTTTTTTCTCTAAACCTGGTTTACCAGCAATTTCACGGCTGTAACGTTCCAATACGGGCTCACACATGCCTTCGAGTATTGGCTGCATTCTGGCAATTGTTTGTGGCGACATTCCTTGCCTTTCAAACTCGCCAATGGCACATGTTTGTACTTTTTCGCAAAGCTCTGTGGTTCTACTGCTTAAATTCGCCTGCGCTGCATTAGATACACTAAACCCAATTAGTAACGTTAAAACAAAAGTCTGCCTGTATTTCATTCGCTTACCTCAATATCAATGAGTCTGGATTATGCTACAAAACACCGTGTTAGACCAAAACCTAAACCAAAAGTTAAAAGATAACTCGACTTAAAAATGTTTGAGCCTACACGTCATAACCGAGAATCGGCGCCAACCAGCGCTCTGTGGTTATTAAGTCTAATTTTTTGCGTTCTGAATAATCATCGACTTGGTCTTTTTGTATGCGCGTAACTGAGAAATAGCGCGAGTCAGGGTGTGCAAAATACCAACCACTGACCGCCGCGGTTGGTAACATGGCATAGCTTTCGGTAATACTCATACCCGCATTTTCGTCTGGCTTTAGCATATCCCACAGTGTTGCTTTCTCTGTATGGTCTGGGCACGCTGGATAACCTGGCGCTGGGCGAATGCCACGATAACGTTCACGAATTAAATCATCATTGTTCAAACTTTCCGCTTGTTGATAACCCCAAAACTCTTTACGCACGCGTTCGTGCATGTGCTCTGCAAAGGCTTCGGCTAATCGATCCGCCAGCACTTTGAGCATTATCGCATTGTAATCATCGTGGTCTGCTTCAAACTCAGCTACCTTAGTCTCAATTTTATGACCTGCTGTTACTGCAAAACCGCCGATGTAATCTTTTTTATCTGATTCAACTGGTGCAATGTAATCGGACAAGCAAAAGTTTGGCTGGATGCCTTTCTTTTTATCTTGCTGCCTAAGGTTATGTAATGTATGGCTAATCTGCGTACGCGATTCATCTTGGTATATTAAAATATCATCACCATTACTGTTGGCGGGGAAAAAACCAATAACGCCGCGTGCTTCTAGCCATTTATTATCTACAATCTGTTGCAACATAGCTTGGCCATCGGCAAATAATTTTTTAGCTTCCGTTCCAACTACTTCATCTTCTAAAATACGGGGATAACGGCCTGCTAGTTCCCACGCGCTAAAAAATGGTGTCCAATCAATACGTTCTACAAGCCGATTAAGGTCATAATCATCAAAGGTTTTCAAACCCAAAAATGTTGGCGCATCAGGAGTATAGTTTGCCCAATCTATTACCACTTTATTTGCCCGCGCTTCTTTAATCTCTAAAGTTTTATGCACCTTTCCGTGCTTAGCGCGCTCAATCCGAATGCGTTCATACTCGTCTTTTACGCCCGTAACAAAACCTACTTTATTTTCTTTAGATAATAACTTTTGTGCCACACCCACCGCGCGTGAGGCATCTGGTACGTGTACCACTTGGTCTTGTAGTAGGTTTGGTTCAATCTTAAGTGCAGTATGGACTTTTGAAGTGGTTGCACCGCCAATCATTAACGGCATTTCAACACCTTGGCGCTGCATTTCTTTTGCCATGTGCACCATCTCATCTAATGAAGGTGTAATAAGGCCAGACAAACCGATTAAATCGCACTTGTGCTTAATCGCTTCTTTTAAAATTTGTTCCGCGGGCACCATCACACCAAGGTCAACCACTTCAAAATTATTACATTGCAATACAACACCCACAATGTTCTTACCAATATCGTGAACATCGCCTTTAACTGTGGCCATTAATATACGGCCATTGGTATCGCCCACTTGTTTTTCTTGCTCGATGTAGGGCATTAAATACGCCACGGCTTTTTTCATTACACGGGCGGACTTAACCACTTGCGGTAAAAACATTTTGCCAGAGCCAAATAAGTCACCCACCACATTCATGCCATCCATGAGTGGCCCTTCAATTACATGCAATGGTTTGTCGGCGGCTAAGCGAGACTCTTCAGTGTCTGCTTCAATGAACTCAGTAATGCCTTTTACCAGGGCATGCGATAAACGTTTGTTAACATCCCAAGAGCGCCATTCGAGGTCTTCTTTTTTATCCGCTTTTTTACCATCGCCTAAATAATCATTCGCGATTGCGAGTAAATCTTCGGTAGCCGTATCGCTAGTATTTAACACCACCGCTTCGACTCTTTCGCGCAGCTCTTCTGGTAAGTCTTCGTAAATCGCGAGCTGGCCTGCATTGACAATACCCATGTCCATACCCGCTTGAATTGCGTGGTAGAGAAATACCGAATGGATTGCCTCGCGCACTGGGTTGTTACCACGAAAAGAGAACGACACATTTGACACACCTCCAGACACTTTAACGTGCGGTAAAGTGCGTTTGATTTCGCGCGTGGCTTCAATAAAATCCACCGCATAGTTATTGTGCTCTTCAATACCTGTGGCGATCGCAAAAATATTTGGATCAAAAATTATATCTTCTGGCGGAAAGCCGACTTTTTGTGTGAGCACTTCATAGGCTCGCGTACAAATTTCGACTTTGCGTTCCTTGGTATCCGCTTGGCCTTGTTCATCAAACGCCATAACAACAACGGCCGCACCGTAGCGCATAACTAGCTTGGCATGTTGTATAAATTGCTCTTCGCCTTCTTTTAAAGAAATTGAATTAACAATGCCTTTACCTTGAATACATTTCAGGCCTGCCTCAATCACTTCCCATTTTGATGAGTCGATCATCACAGGCACGCGGGAAATATCAGGTTCGGATGCCATTAAATTTAAAAATGTCACCATCACGGCTTGTGCGTCAATCAAGCCTTCGTCCATATTGACATCAATGATTTGCGCGCCAGCTTCGACTTGTTGCCGAGCCACCTCTAGCGCAGCTTCGTAATCTTGTTCTTTAATCAGCTTTTTAAAGCGGGCAGAACCCGTCACATTGGTACGCTCACCAACGTTCACAAACAAGGAATCATCGTCGATGTTAAATGGCTCTAGGCCAGAGAGTCTCATACTTACTTTAGCGTTCATTGTTAACCCACTTAATCTGTTATAAGGCTCGCGGTGTGACACCTTCAACTGCCTGCGCAATCGCACGAATATGCTCAGGCGAAGACCCGCAGCAGCCACCTACAATATTTAAGAAACCGCTTTTCGCCCATTCCTCAATGTGCTCAGACATTTCTTCTGGCGTTAAATCGTACTCACCTAATTCATTGGGTAGGCCAGCATTAGGGTGCGCACTGACACCCACGTTTGATATACGCGACATTTCTTGCACGTATTGACGTAAGTCATCTGGGCCTAGTGCGCAATTTAAACCAACGCTAATAGGGGCGGCATGTCGTAAGCTATTGTAAAACGCTTCGGTAACTTGCCCTGTTAACGTGCGGCCGGATTGGTCCGTAATCGTGCCGGACAGCATAATTGGTAAACTAATTTGATCTTCAGAAAAGACGGTTTGCACCGCAAACACTGCGGCTTTGGCATTCAAAGTATCAAAGATCGTTTCAATTAAAATAATATCGACACCACCTGCTATTAACGCACGGGCTGCCAACGAATAATCTTCTACTAATTCATCAAAACTAATTGCTCTCGCACCGGGGTCATTCACATCAACCGACACAGACGCCGTTTTTTGATTGGGGCCCAGCACACCTGCCACAAACCGAGGTTTGTCGGGTGTGCTGTATTCATCGGCACAAGCGCGCGCTAACTTAGCTGCTTCGAGATTTATTTCACGGGCATAATCCTCTAAACCATAACGAACCAAATCACTTGGCGTTGCATTAAAGTTATTAGTTTCAATAATGTCTGCCCCAGCTTCAAGATATTCGCGGTGAATATCCGCGATCAACTTGGGCTGTGTCAATACGAGTAGGTCGTTCATACCTTTAAGCGGGCTTGGCCAATCAGCAAAGCGCTCACCGCGATAATCACCCTCTTCTAATTTATGCCGTTGGATCATCGTACCCATTGCACCATCTAATATTATGATACGGTCTGCCATTAAGGCTTGAATTTGTTCTGTATGATTTGTCATTTGTAGTCCTTCTGAATAGTCATATCTCAATAAACCTTAGATTTGTTGAAAGCCAATTCGCGAACAAATTTCTTTAACGGGCTCGACTTTATTCAATGCATAAAAATGCAAGCCTTGAACGCCGTTGTCTAATAAGTCGAGACAGAGATGCGACACCACGTCCAAACCAAATGCTTTTAGTGACGCTTCGTCATCTTTGTATTGATGCAGTCTTGCACGAATCCATTTAGGCAATTCAGCACCACAGGTATCTGAAAAACGGACTAATGTGGCGTAGTTAGTAATTGGCATAATTCCTGGAATGATTGGCACCGTAATTCCGAGCCTTTGGGCTTCATCCACGAATGCAAAGTAGCTGTCAGCGTTATAAAAATATTGTGTAATCGCCGAATCTGCGCCGGCATCAATCTTGCGTTTGAAATACTCAAGGTCTTGCTGTGGGCTAGCCGCTTCGGGGTGAAAATCTGGATAAGCGGCTACTTCTAAATGTAGTTCATTGCCAAACTCTTGGCGTATAAATTCCACAAGCTGCTCAGCGTATTTAAAATGACCACGCTCGACCATGCCACCCGGTAGGTCACCGCGCAACACAACTAGTCGTTTTACGCCAAGTTTTATGTAGCGTTCAATGATATTTTTGATAAGGTCGCGAGAGGTGCCGACTCCGGTTATGTGAGGGGCAACAAAAGAACCTTCGGCTAACATACGTTCAACCGCATCAAATGTGCCTTCTTGTGTGCTGCCACCAGCACCATAAGTTACCGACACAAAGCTTGGTTCAAATTTAGCCAGTTCCGCGTGCACGGAAAGTAAGTTTTCAAAACCCGCAGGCGAGCGCGGGGGGAAGAACTCGAAACTGAGCTCAGAGATAGTTTTCATTTTTAACTCCTAATAACATCAGAGAAAGATCGGTTTGCACAAGCAAACAAATAAGGCGCGGCCGTAACACTGGTGCTGCTACTGTCATCCAAAGGCGAAGGATCTAGAACAAAGTAAGACCATGTTAACGAGTGTTAAACAGTCTCACCAATTAACAGACCCTTGGTCGCTTTGCTCCTCTGGATGACGAGCTAAGCGAAGATAAATTTTAGTCAGCCAAGACCCCGCAAATTCGATTTTTGAGCAGTGTATTTTTGTTTGAATCGAGGCGTGATGGCGCACAGGTAAGGCGCGTACATTAAGTACGAACGAACCGAGCACCATCACAACGAAGAATCAGACTAAGAAGCCGCGCTCAAAATCGAATTTTAGTATCGGTAGTGCTCTTGCTTGTACGGACCTTCTACTTTCACATTGATGTAGTCTGCTTGCTCTTGAGTCAAGGTGGTCAATTTGACGCCAACTTTTTCAAGGTGCAAACGAGCTACTTTCTCGTCTAGGTGCTTAGGTAAAATATAAACATCATTTTGATATTCATCACCTTTAGTCCAAAGCTCAATTTGCGCTAGCGTTTGGTTAGTGAATGAGTTTGACATCACAAAACTTGGGTGGCCAGTTGCACAACCTAGGTTTACTAAGCGGCCTTGAGCCAACAAGATAATGCGTTTGCCATCAGGGAAAATAACGTGATCCACTTGATCTTTGATGTTTTCCCATTCGCAATCAGCCAATGAAGCAACGTCAATCTCGTTATCAAAGTGACCGATATTACACACGATGGCTTGGTCTTTCATCGCATCCATGTGTTCGCGACGGATAATGTTGTAATTACCCGTTGTCGTTACAAAAATATCTGCATCAGCGACCGCGTCTTCTAAAGTCACGACTTGGTAACCTTCCATTGACGCTTGTAATGCACAAATTGGATCAATTTCTGTGACCTTAACAATCGCGCCTAGGCCACGTAATGAGGCAGCAGAACCTTTACCTACATCACCATAACCACAAACAACCGCAGTTTTACCTGCAATCATTACGTCTGTTGCGCGTTTGATTGAATCAACCAAAGACTCGCGACAGCCATAGAGGTTATCGAACTTTGATTTGGTGACTGAGTCGTTAACGTTAATAGCTGGGAATGGCAATGTGCCCTCTTGTACCATTTTGTATAGTCGCGCAACACCTGTGGTTGTTTCTTCGGTGACGCCTTTAACGCCAGCCAAACGACGTGAGTACCATGTGTTATCGATAGCCAATTGTGCTTTGATTGCAGCAAAAAGAAAGGTTTCTTCTTCACTGCCTGGGTTATCCAACACGGAGATGTCCTGCTCTGCATTTGAACCCAAAATTAGCAACATGGTGGCATCACCACCGTCATCTAATATCATGTTCGGGCCAGTGTCGCCTTCCCAAGCCATGATGCGATGTGTGTAATCCCAATACTCTTCCAGTGTTTCGCCTTTAACAGCAAATACCGGAATATTTTGCGCTGCAATGGCCGCTGCCGCATGATCTTGGGTTGAGAAGATATTACACGATGCCCAACGCACTTCAGCGCCAAGGGCAACTAAGGTTTCGATCAACACAGCCGTTTGAATGGTCATGTGTAATGAGCCAGTAATTTTTGCGCCTTTTAGGGGTTGCGCCGCACGGTACTCTTCACGAATAGATACCAAACCTGGCATTTCTGTTTCGGCAATGGCAATTTCTTTGTGACCAAAGTCAGCAAGATTAATATCAGCAATGACGTAGTCATTGAATTCAGGGATAGATGGATTAGTACTCATCTTTCGTCTCCGGTTAAAAAGTTAGAAAAATGAGCGCAGTTCAAACATGTTGCATCTGAGTTCACTTGAGCCTGACAGAAAGGAATCTGGTGCAACGCTCCTCAAGTGACTGAGGCGAGATTATAGACAGGCGCCAAATGAAATTCCAGTCAAAATAGCTAAATCTTTAACTTCGGTTAACTTATGTTTAATTTAGCTTAATTCAACAACATTACAACGACGTTTTAGCCAACTATCTAATTCTGCTGGATTGTTGATTGTAATTTGACTATAACCTAGCTCAATTAGACCGAGCTTGGTTAATTCTTTTAGCGCTTTCCCAAGTGAGACTCTTGAAACACCCAGTGTGTAAGCTAATTCGGATTGGCGACATTTTAGTGGGTTTAGCTCACCAGAGCTTTGGTACATTGTTAGCAATAGTTTTGCGGTGCACTCTAGCAATGGTAAACGGCGCATAGAATCGAGTGTTTCAAGCAGCATGTGTGTGCGCAGCAATGTTGCTTTTAATAGAGCTTTGGATATTTCCGGTTCTTTGTCATACAAGGCCATAAAACGGCTGCTGGGTATTTGATAAACCTGAGTGTCGCCCACAGCGGCAATGTCGTGGGTACGCGGTAAATCGGTGAAGATTGTGAACTCACCAAAGGTTTCTCCCGGGCCAAGTTTTGCAACCATCAAAAATTTTCCATCCGCGCCGTAAACACCCACATTCACTGCGCCAGATCGCACAATTGATAAACCTGGCTTTATCTCACCACGGCTATGAATCAATTGCTCGTCGCTGTATTTAATAATCGTGCCGGCTTGCGTCACCTTATCAACTAGCGGTGCTGGCAATAGGCTCAAAAATGTTGGCGACTTCAATTGGATCAATTCTTTTTTCATTTCTTTTTCTTCTCTTTTTTCAAGTAAGCAAACCTCTGCATATATGTAAATTATTTAGCATTCTATAATGGTTCTTGCTGATATTGTTGCTACATAACTAAAATCATTAATGTAAAAGAGGTCAGTATGAAACCAGAAATCATTGTTATTTTTAGCATTTTCATGCTGTTTATTGTTCTAGAAATCATTTTTACACGGTTTTTTTCAAAGCCGGGTCAAACACGCGATGATGGTATTGTAGAAATTGTCAGCACCAGCGCACTGGCTCTGTTTACGCAACCATTTGTTCTTTTTTGCGGCGGGGCGCTGGCGGCTTTATTAGCACCGCAATCCCAAGGTATGCTGAATGACTGGCACTTTATGGCTGTCTTTGGCTTGTTCTTAATCTTTGATGATCTTGCTCAGTATTGGTGGCATCGCATATCACACATGGTGCCATGGCTGTACAAATTACATCGCCCGCATCACAACGCCGCGTATCTTTCTATACGGGTCGTTTATCGTAATAACTTTTTCTACTATTTATTAATGCCGGGTTTGTGGTTCTCTGGTGCACTGATTTATTTAGGTGGCGGATGGGTCTACGCGTTCTATATTGTAATAAAAATGACCGTGATTTATGGCGCGCATTCAGACATCCGCTGGGATGCGCCGCTCTATAAAATCAAATGGTTATTGCCAGTTATGTGGCTTGTTGAACGCACTATTTCAACGCCAGCGACACACAGCGCGCATCATGGTAAACACGCGTCCGATGGCGTAACAAACTACAAAGGAAACTTTGGCAACCTATTGTTTTTTTGGGATGTATTGTTTGGCACGGCAAAAATTACGCGCTGCTATCCTGAAAAAATGGGGGTCGAAGACTTACCAGACACTAGTATTGCAGAGCAACTTTTTTGGCCCCTAGTAAGAGCTAAACAAAGTTAACACTAGGTTTATTTAATTTACCTCTGCTATGTCTAAAATAAAAATAGGTCTGTTTGTTGCTGTTGTTTTAGTGACGCTTGGTGTTTATAGCATCAGTAAAATCAAGCAAGCATCTGACGCAACCATTTTTAGCTATCCATTAGTGTTGATGGATCTAACGCGTCAAACGCAGCTCAATCAACAGTCGACCATCACAGCGAAAAGCCTGTACCGAATAAATCACTTTACCCATATTCAGATTTTTCCTGATCATAACTTCCGCAATGTGGTGCGCCCCAACAACGATACGCTCTACAGTATTGCTTGGCTGGATTTATCCGACGAGCCGATTGTTTTAAGCGTTCCTGAAATGGACGATCGCTACTATGTTATGCCGTTGATGGACGCGTGGACTAACACCAACCCAATTATTGGTAAGCGTATGAGTGGCACACAGGCCGGCGACTATTTAATCAGCGGACCTAATTGGCAAGGTGCTGTGCCAGCTAGCCTAAAGCAAGTGACGGCTAACACCAATATGACTTGGATTATTGGCCGCATACAAACCAATGGCTCGAGCGACATTCCCACGGTTGCAGCATTACAAAATCAATTTAAATTAACGCCACTAAGTCATTGGGATAATAAAAATTCTAATCCGAACCTGATAATAGCTAGTAAAACATTAAATGAGTCGTTAGCACCGATGGAGCAAATTGAGAGCATGTCTGCAAATACTTTCTTTAGACTCGGATCTAAGCTAGTAAAGCAGCAACCACCGACAGCCAACGATCAGAATACGCTGAATATTTTTAATCAATTAGGCTTTTCATTAGAGGACAAACGCCCGCATTTTTTAGATCGTTACCTAATCGATTTTGCTTTCAATTTAACCAAGTCAAAATTTAGACAAAGCCTGAATGAACGGCCAGCGAATGAAAACGGCTGGAAGGTGATGCGCGACGTCATTGGTGACTACGGCACAGACTATAAAGTTCGCACAGCCGTGGCTATGGTTGGCTTAGGTGCGGTAACACCAAATGAAGCAAGTTACCCAACAACATCAATCGATTCAACAGGGCAAAGCTTGACGGGTAAACATCGTTATCGCATACGGTTTGCCGCCGGACAAACACCACCCGTTAGAGCCTTTTGGTCCTTGTCGATGTATAGCAAACAAGGCTTCTTTATCGAGAACCCGATCAATCGGTATTCGATTGGTGATCGCAACGCTTTAAACTTTAATACTGATGGCTCCTTAGATTTAATAGTCCAACACCAACAACCCGACGATACCCAGGCAAACTGGCTGCCTGCACCAGAAGACGAGTTTGAATTAACCTTGCGTATTTACCATGCCAAAGATGCTTTTCTAAACGGTTCTTGGCAACTACCTGCCGTAGAGCGCTTAACCGAATAATTTTTTGCTGAGCCTTATTTTTTGCTGAGCCTTATTTTTTGCTGAGCCTTTAAGACGCGTTTAATCTTTGCTGACCTTGTGTAACCAAAGTTGCCGAAAATTTTATAGTCCGTGGTTCTAACCCTTGAACGTTTTTTACCTTATCGCTTATCGATCCTATCAAACCGAATTAGCGGCATTATTGCGCAAACCTATAAAAACAAGTTCGCACTGTCGATTAATGAATGGCGGATTATGGCGGTGTTAGGTGAATACCCAGGTGCGTCTGCGGATGAAGTCTCAGTAAAAGTGCAAACTGAAAATCGATCATCAGTCGCGCATTGCAAAAGCTCTTAAAACGTCAATTAGTCGATCGAGAAGTCGACCAAACCGATCGGCGACGTCAAAACCTAAAACTAACTAAAACCGGATAAGAGGTGTACCAGCAAATTGTGCCGTTGTCATATGACTATGAAAACAAACTACTTGAATGCCTTAGTTCTGAAGAACAACAACAACTCGATGCCTTAATTGACAAACTCTATGAACATGCCGGCAAGATTGACTAAAGAATTTGTAAATATTAAGGAACAAACCTTAAAGCTTGGTCCAAACAGCAAACTCATTACCACTGGGTTCCGTAAAATGAAAACGGCGACCACCCGGAAACTCAAAAATAGCTTTTACAATTACACCACCATTTGCGATGACTTTTTCTAATGTGGCATCTAAGTCATTGCTAAAGAAAACCGTTAACGCGGCACCTTTATCCGAATCACTGACCAAGTCACTTTGATAAAACCCGCCCTCTAAACCTTGATTATCAAACGCCGTGTACTCAGAGCCATAATCGGTAAATTGCCAAGCAAACACATTTTCAAAAAACTGTTTGGTGGCGGGAATATCGCAGGCCGGATACTCTAAATAGTCTAATTTTTCGTGTTGGCTCATAGTTTTTACCTCACGGTGCGTCACAGATCATTCTTTTTAACGTGTTTATTAAGATGAAAACAAGCTTTATTTTTATTATGCTGTAAGCATGTTTCGTTTATTTATAGGTTTACTTTCTAGCATGTTGTTTGGTTGTGCAACAACATCAACGCCTGTTAACCAAAACGAACAAATCAATCAATGGGTTGAAGCAGCCATTCAATACGAGCAAAGCTTACCGTTTGATCACCCAGACCATTATCAGTCGATAGTTCAAATCACACCCAATATGAAGCGCTTAGCGCGTGAGCAAACCTACGGCGTGCAACGGAACCGACGAGCACGCGCTATTGCGCATTGGTTGATCGGCGCAGACGGTCACGCGATGCGTTACGACATAAACGCAAACCTCTCGCCAATCCAAGCATTTGAACAAGGCGTTGGTAATTGTTTAAGCTTTACTATCTTGTTGATTAACTTAGCACATGAGCTGGGTATCTCATTAGATTATAACGAGGTTGATATCCCAGATAGTTGGGGGTCTGAAGGTGACAATCGATTAGTTTTTTATCGACACGTTAACGCAGTTTCTAAAACGGCGCATGAAACTCAAATTTTTGATTTAGCCATTGAAAATTATGACGCGCGATACCCGCAAAGAAAACTTGATAAACGCAAAGCGATTGCGCTATTACATAATAATCGCGCGATGCAAGCCTTGCAGAATAATGACTTAAAACTAAGCAAACATTACCTTAAATTGGCGATTGCGCTGAACCCTGAGTCAGCGGATCTTTTCACAAATTTAGGGTCATTATATAAACGAGCTAACAAATTCAAACTTGCTGAATCATTCTTTTTAGCAGCACTAACAATTGAACCGACGCACATGGTCGCTAATAGCAACTTAGAGCGTTTGTATCGTTCTCAACAGCAAAATAGAAAGGCTGATACTTACGCAAAACTTGCACAAAAATCGCTGAGTAAGAACCCATACTACTTATATAAACAAGCTGAACAACAAAATAAAATGAAAGAATATAAGCTTGCAAGACGGTCGATAAATAGAGCTAAAAAACTACATGATAACGATTCGCGTTTTTTTGAGCTAAGTAGCCGAATTAACCAATCCTTAGGTAACTATAAATATGCAGTTAAAGAGTTAATTCGCGCACATCAACTCGCTATTAATGAAACAGATCGTCATCACTATTTTAACAAAGCGACCTTGGTTGCGAAGAAATGGGTTGCTCAAAAAGAATCACGACAGCGATCTATTCAGAGCCAATACGATAGCGGCTTGTTTCAGCGAGCTCGATAATTACAGCAAGCTATTACGAATATGACACAAGAAAATCCAAGACCACCGTTTCCACCATTTGATGCGGAAACCGCCGCACAAAAAGTACGCATGGCTGAAGACGCATGGAACACGCATGACGCAGACAAAGTTTCGTTGGCGTATACACCTGACAGTGTTTGGCGTAACCGTAATGAATTCATCACAGGTCGAGCAGAGATCGTTGCGTTTTTAAACAATAAATGGGCCAACGAACTTGGTTATCGTTTAATCAAAGAGTTATGGGCCACCGCGGGTAATCGAATTGCGGTACGATTTGCCTACGAGTGCCATGATACAAATGGCCAATGGAAGCGTGCTTATGGCAATGAAAACTGGGAGTTTGACGAACACGGTTTTATGCGCGCGCGCCATGCCAGTATTAACGATTTATTAATAGACGAAAGCGAGCGAAAGTTTCATTGGCCATCAGGCCGCAGACCCGACAACCACCCTAGCTTGTCTGATCTAGGTTTATAGTATTTGCTATTTGTAGTATTCAAGTAGAGTTGGTCTTAGCTGGCGATTTCTACTTTTGATAGTTGGTAGATTAAAGCGCCATCATCACGATGTGATTTAACGATTTCGCCTGTGTCCAGTAAATAGTTTATATGCGCAAGCGTTTCACCCGTCGCAAAAACGATTTGCACATGATTTAACTCCCTTGGAAACAACACTGGGTACATCTCTACGGTTGTGCTGGGTGTTTGCAAAGCGCTGCGCAGCTGATTAAGTTGCGCATGATGATCAAACACCAATTGTTCCATGCGCGCATGTAAACCAAAAAACGGTTCTTGATGCGATGGTAAAATAAGTGTGTTATCGGGTATTAGTTTTTGTAATTTGGCGCAGGAGTTCAACCAGTCTTTTAACGGGTTGCTATCAATATTCTCAGGATAAACGCTGACATTGGATGAAATTCGCGGCAGTGCTTGGTCACCTGAAATCATTAGCTCTAGTTCAGCACAATACAAACAGGCATGTTCTGGTGAATGACCATTGCCAACAACAACACGCCAAACACGGTTATTGATAATGACTTCATCATTGTCTGCCAGCACCTCGCACATGGATCTTTGAATGCGCATTTCGGCTGGCTTTTCTTCTGCACTAAAAAACATCATGATGCTTTCAAAGCGAGACTCATCAAAACCTACTTCAACAAGATAACGTTTAACCAAACTCAATTTATCTGGATTTTTCTCAACAAAAATACGTTGGTAAACATCCAACTCGCCTTGGCTAATGTGAATAGCACAACCACAGCGGTGCGCTAACCACGATGCTAAACCTGTATGATCTGGGTGCAGATGCGTAATAATAATTTTTTTCACATCTTGCGGCTGTAAAAAACCGTCAAATACCGTTTCCCAAACCTCTCTGCACTGTGGGGCATCGTAACCGGAATCGACTAATATCCAACCGTCACCGTCACGCAAAATCCATAAATTAATATGATCGAGATCAATCGGCATTGGCACACGCAACCAAAATACACCATCTGCCAGCTCAAATGGCTGACCAGGTTCGGGCGCCCACCCGCGCTTATACGGGTACTCTAACGCGGGCTTGGCACAAAATTCTAATGAAGCGTGGGTCATGAATTACTCGAGACTGCGTAATTGTAATATAATCAGATGTGGCAATTGTACAAAATCCATGCTGTGCGGTCTGTGACTCTTGAAGCATAAAAACAGACATTTTTTATTACTCTAATTTGTCACAACACGGTTAGACTGTTGTCATACAGCCTTTAAACACGTTAACTATAAGTTATATAAGTATAAATTCTTAATCCTTTGAATTCTATTAAAGTGGCAGTATAGTCGCGCGTGAGTTAAAGTTAAATATTGTCTAAAATTGCGCCCGCGCTGTTTGCAGTGCCTACTTACGCAATAATGTATTATAAATACCTTAGGAATAAATATGTATCAATATGATGCCATCGACAAAGCAATTGTCTCGGAACGTGTCGAACAGTTTCGTGACCAAGTTGCTCGTCATTTAGCGGGTGAACTGAGTGCCGTTGATTTAGCGCCACTGCGTTTGCGTAATGGACTGTATATGCAAATCCATGCGCACATGCTACGTGTTTCGATTCCATATGGCTTGGTCAATGCTGAACAAATGCGAACACTAGCTTATATAGCGCGCAAGTATGATCGTGGTTTTGGGCATTTCACGACACGCCAAAACATTCAATACAATTGGCCGGAGTTAGCGGATGTTCCAGATATTTTGGAAGACTTATCAAAAGTCGAAATGCACGCGATTCAAACCAGCGGCAACTGTATTCGTAACATCTCATCCGACCAATACGCAGGCGTTGCGACTGACGAAATTATTGACCCAAGGCCATATTGCGAGATCATTCGTCAGTGGTCAACCTTGCACCCAGAATTTTACTGGTTACCACGTAAATTTAAAATTGCGGTAACTGGCGCCACGACTGATCGTGCCGCGGTACAGTTTCATGATATTGGTTTGGAAGTGATCAAAAATGAAAACAACGAAATTGGTTTTCGTGTCTATGTTGGTGGCGGCTTAGGCCGTACACCCGTTATCGGTAAAGTGATAAAAGAGTTTTTACCGCGTGAAGATATTTTGTCTTATTGCGAAGCTATTTTACGCGTCTACAACTTGGCTGGGCGGCGCGACAATAAGTACAAAGCGCGGATTAAAATTTTAGTTAATGCAATGGGCATTGATGATTTTCGTGATGCGGTTGAAACGGAATGGGCACACTTCAAAGACGCCGAGTTAAAACTGCACGATATTGATTTTGACGCGATGATTAACTTTTTCCCTGCGCCAGCCTATGAAGAACTTAAGCGCGGTGACGAACGTGTTGCTAAGTGGCGCAGCCTAGATACTCGATTCAAAGATTGGTATGACAACAACACTGTTGACCATCGTCAGCCGGGTTACCGTATTGTCAATATTTCATTAAAAGAACATGGCGTTGCACCGGGTGATGCAACCGACGATCAAATGGACGCCGTTGCGGACATTGCCGAACAATATTCATTTGGTGAGATTCGTGTAACGCACGAACAAAACTTAGTATTAGCAGACGTGCGCGAACAAGACCTATTAGAAGTATGGAAAGCACTTGATGCACAACGTTTAGCAACCGCCAATATTGGTTCTGTGAACGATATGATTTGTTGCCCAGGCTTGGATTTTTGTTCATTAGCAAACGCCAGTTCCATTTCAATTGCTAAACAAATTAATGAAAAATTTACTGACTTTGAAGAGCTCTATGACATTGGCGAAGTAAAGCTCAAAATGTCTGGCTGTATGAATGCCTGTGGCCATCACCATGTCGGGCACATTGGCATACTCGGCGTGGATAAAAAAGGCGAAGAATGGTATCAACTCACGGTTGGTGGCGATGCGTCTAATGGTGCAGCACTTGGCACCCATTTAGGCAAAGCCATTGCTAAGGATAAAGTCAGCGATGCAATTTCAGACATATTAAGTGTCTATCGCGATCAACGCGATGGCGATGAGCGCCTAGTTGATACGTTTCGTCGTGTCGGGATCGACCCATTCAAAGAAAAAGTCTACGCGGAGAATGCATAATGAGCTCGACAGTCGCAAACCGAAGTATTAAGGCTCGCCCCAAGGCGACACCATCGCGTATTCAAGCCAATATTAGCCGAACAAAAGCAATTAAAGATCAGCAGATCGTGGCAAATAGCATTGTACACGTGGCCGAAACCGAAACTTTGAGCTTGGTTGATTTACCAGTTGGCGATATCAGCGTGCCACTCAACCTGTGGTTAGATCATAAAGAAGAGTTGTTGGCACGTGGTGGAATCACCGCAGTGCAAATTGCCTCGGATGAAGAACCTGAAGACTTGCTTGATGACTTAGACAATATCGACATGATCGTGTTGCCGTTTGTTTCACACGTTGACGGGCGCGGATATACTCACGCCCACTTGTTGCGTGAGCGCTATTCCTATCAAGGTGAAATTCGCGCGGTTGGTGATGTTAAGTTTGATCAGCTAGGGTTTTTAACTCGCGTTGGTTGTAATGCCTTTGAACTGCCTGCAACAGAAAACCTTGAAACTGCACTGCGTGCATTCAATGAATTCAGCGACGTCTATCAACCCGCAGCCGATGGCGCGCGCTTGATTTTTTCGCGTCGTCGCCCGGTACATTAAGTTAACTCACCAAGCCAAAGAACCATGCATATCACCTTTGTAAAAAAGGTGTTACGCAACGGAGCCTTATGTTCGCAATGTAACGCGGTGTTTAAACAACTGATCGACGATGGTTTAATTGACCAAGTAAACCACGTCGCTATTGCCGACGCGCGCGATAACGGTTCATTTGGTATGGTACTGGCTGAAAAGTACCATGTGAAACAAGTGCCGTTCTTTGTAATCGAAGACCTGAGCCAACGCAGCCAAGACATTCGTACAGACATAACGGTATTTGATGTTTACTCTGAGTTTAAACAGTTTCTAAATCAACGCTCGATAAACACATAAAACCATTTAAGCCATATTATGGATCCTTACTTGCTATTGAAAATTGCCGTGGTACTGTTTGTGTTTGCACTACCCGTGTATCTGGTTTATTTACTGATTAAATCTAATAAAGATAATTAGCAAGCACGCAAACTCTTTATAAGCAGATTAGCGTGACATTACCGTTGCTGGCTTTAATCGGAACGCATAAAGAACCATCCGACTCACCAGTACCCGCAATGATTTTTGTTAAAACACCATTTGAACCGCCGCCGACAAAGTACAACTCTCCTTGGTTGTCTCTACCTATTGCCGTAATACTGCTTGTAATCGACTGCTCATAACGGAACTCCCGCATTGTTTGGCTTTGGTCTATGTAAAACAACCGACCTAAAAATTCGCCAAACACATATAAGTTTTCTAGCTCTGATAGGTCACTGCCTTTATAGACGTGGCCGCCAATAACCGATACACCTTCGTCGTGATCATATTCAGCAACGGGGTCAATCAAATTAGGTAATGCCACACCTTGAGGAGGATCATTACTCACACAGGAAGCCGCTGACCCACAAATCGCATTATCATCATAAAAGAAGAAGCTGCCCTCTTTGAGTCGCCAGCCATAATTTCCGCCTGGTTGGTCAGAGTTAATGATGCTTACTTCTTCAATATCACCTTGACCAACATCACCCACATAAATTTCGAAATCACCGCCGCCTAAATCGTTTATCGAAAAACGATATGGATTACGAAAGCCATAGGCATATGCCTCGTCCAGCCCTGGCAATCCGCCTGTGAATGGGTTGCCAAACTGACCGAGTGGTATACCGTACTCACCTGCGTTATTTCCATCAACATCAATTCGCAGTATTGAGCCTAATGGGTTCTCAAACGCTTGGCTGTTTCCCTCGACAGGATGACCAACACCTTGATCATCTCGGCCGCCGCCATCGCCTAGCCCAATGTATAAAAATCCATCAGGACCAAACTCAATCGTCCCACCATTATGATTGGCTTGAGGCTGATCAATACGCATTAATACACGTCTATTTATAACAGATGCCGGTGACGAGCCATGGTTTAACACCTCCCATTCTGTAATCACCGTTTGATGCTCAGGGTTTTGCCCCATTGGCAAGGTTGTTGGCAAGGTTGGCGCGCCATTTACCGTTTCAGAAGTGTAGGTATAAACTCGATTGTTGTTACTAAAGTTAGGATGAAAAGCAAAACCTAACAAGCCTTTTTCACCGCCCGATTCAAGCTGATTTTCTGGTAGATTAAAGTTTAGATAATTCGTTACGGCGTTTGTATCAAGGTTTACACGTTTAACCAGGCCACCTTGTTCAACAACGTATAAACTGTTTTCGCCAGACAGCCTTTGAATAAAAACTGGGTTTACAAGCCCTGAAGCAATCGTTTCGAAGTTAATCGTAATACCTCTAGGAATCGACCCTGGAATTGGATCGTTCTCAGGGCCTGGTGCCGCGGTTGCACCTGGGTCGACCAATACGCCAGCGGGCAAACTCGTTGGTGGCGCTTGATTTGTTTGGGTATCGCTATTGTCTGTAGCGAAGTAAGTGTTTACATCACCCACTGCCCAGCCTGGTTGAGTACCAGCATTGATTTCTGCAAGGTTGTTGGTCGCAGCACCATCACTATTGGCCATTTCAATATTTTGCATACGAGCAGTAATATTGCTTGGTCCTTGCAACCTTAAAGCCCAGCCATAACTATTCCACGGTGAATTGCCGCCGGGGTTAACATGGCAAACTTGGCATTGCGCATTGTTAGAGGCCGACATTGGGTAGCGCATTTCAAAGGCAGCCAAATGACCGGGTAGCGCCGACACATGACTAGACCACAAGATTAACAAACCCAGCAGTGTATAACGCAAAAACCGTTTCATGTTAGTTACGGTTTCTGGTACTCGGCAAGACAATAGCTGGCTTAACAAGCACTAGCCAAACAAACCATCAAACATATTGGCTCGTTCAATCATCGGTTGATTGCCACTGGCCATGCGTGGAAACACGGTCGTGCCCGTGCCAGGGGATACCCAGTCGCACACTTGTGCAAAAAAGTGATCAAACTCGGTGCGCGGGTCTATATCAGGCGTGCGGTTGGGTGGTTCATCGTACTTGACTATTTCACTGCTTGGAAACATCTCACCATAGATACCGCCGGTGACACCTTCACTGATCACAAACATTAGATTTCCTTTGCCATGATCGGTGCCATTATCATCATTGTCACGAATTTGACGACCAAACTCACCGGCAACGGTTAACACTATTTGATCGCTACCGAGCACGCCTAATGTTGGGTCGTTTAAGCTATTCCACAACGCAGAAAAGCCGCCATGCAATGCCCCTGAGTCACTCGGACTAAGCGCTGATTCACCAACAAACTGACCACCAAAAATATCACGCAAGCCATTCTCAATGCCTCTGTCCTCAAACGGGTTGTTCGGATCAGGCAAAATGCCATTGCCGGGGTTTCCTGCTAGCTCGGACGGAATTTCCCGCTGATTGTTATGGCTGTCCCAGCCGCCATACTCCATTGACAGCGTTCGCGGGTTCAAGCCCAATGCTTCACCATCAACCGTAACACTTAAATCGTTTAACGCAATCACGTCATAAAGATTACGTATCTGATCGGCAAAGCTTCGGCTGCGTAATACACGCCGATCGTCATTATCTCCATTCGGGTCAGGATTAATACCCGGCACTGCACTTCTTAAAGCATTGATCAATATCGGTACAGGAATATTTTGCAAGCGGTTCTCAATAGCGTTACCAAATTGGCGCGATTTGAACTCATGATCCATGAATTTTTGATAAGCGGCACTCACTTGCTCTTTACGCAAGCCTGCGTAATAACTCTTTGCCGCGCGCGCCATTTTATCGTCTGAGTTATTGTGTTGATTCGACTCTAAATTAAAATCAAACAGCCCTATGTTGCGAGAGTTTTGAATTGAAATTAGATCGGTGTTGTCAATCGCGTTAGGGTTATAGTTTGGCGCAGCGCCAACTGGGCCAAAATTAAACGCGCTTGGTGTGCGACTCAATGAAATAGAGTTTCCACCCGCAGAACGTGCCAAACGACCACCCCAGCCAGACCGATCCTGTTCGTTTAAGGTGGATAAAATGTTGCCTTGATTAAGTTGTAAGCTCGAAAGGTCGTGTGCGCGATTAGTACCACCCACCGCATTAAAAATGAGAGCGACATTCCCATCGCGAAACATATCAATCAACCAGCCAGCCTCTTTCCAAATCCCGAAAGTCACATTCTGGTTTAAACCACCAATATCAGCCAAGCCTGATTCCCAATTACTACCGCCAACCGTAATGTGATAATAATCTTGGTTCCAGCGTTGCTGAGCAGTTTGGCCACTATCGGCAAGGTTATGCGAGCGTGTTCGGTTGCTCCAATACTTACCACCAAAACTGTTTGGATCGCTACTGAATGCCGGCACAATTAAATGCCGCATATCTGGGCCGCCATCTAAGAAAAGATTAACCAAAATACGATTTTGTAAGGCGCTTGGTGCTGCTTGCGCTGTAGGAATAATTTTTGGCAGCGCCCCCGTAGCATAAATTAAACTCGAATAAAGTGCGGACTCTAAAAATTGTCTTCTGCTAAGGTTGAGATTTTTCATTATTAATTTCCCTCCGCAAAAATAAACGGCGTGGTAAAGATAAACCCGAGGGCATTATTAATTGCTTCGTTTGCGTGTTTTCGTACACTTGCGCCGCCATCTGGACGCAATACATAGTTACCCTCAGTGTTACGAAAATAATCATAGCCTTGTGTCGCATTAAAGCGCAGGGTTACCTGCCCAAGCTGGCTTAGTATGTTTTGAATTTCTGGGTTATCTCGAATATCAGTGCCGCTGAGCTCTGCATTTAGTGCATCTAACTCATGTTGTTGATAGCTGCCGCCATTATCATTATTTCGACAATAATCATTCCAAACACCATCAATGAGCAGGTTTAAAATTGGTGCATCGGTTGCGTTTTCTTCAAACTGATAATCGGCAATCACACACATAACCAAATTAAGATCAAACGGATGTTGTCCATCTTGATCTATATCGCCTCGCCCTGTGTCTTGAAATCGGCGTGTTGCGCCGAGTAAAGCATATAGATGCGCGCGCTCGAGCTCAGTAAAATTATCTAAATGACCAACCGCATGTCGCCACAACCAAGGCGCGATATCTTCAACGTAGTAATTGCCATCGGCTCGCCTGGGTAGTACAGATGACCATTTTTT
>CAZOBR010000003.1:43764-54959 GCA_964578035.1 uncultured Gammaproteobacteria bacterium | reverse complement strand
CTACTTCGTGGTGATGTACTTCAGTTGCAACACCCATGGCTTCTACTGATTGGCACATAGCTGCACGCAAGTCGTGTAATGAATCTACCGGCGGCACTGGAAAGTAGCCACCTTTTAAACCAGGACGATGCGCCATATTGCCGCCTTCGTAGGGTTTTTCTGAATTCCAGAAAGCTTCTTGAGAGTCAACCTCGTAGAACGCACCGCGTGGTTCAATTGAGTAACGCACGTCATCAAACACGAAGAATTCATTTTCTGGACCAAAGAACGCCGTATCACCAATACCGGTTTCTTTTAAAAACGCTTCTGCTCGTTTGGCAATTGAACGCGGGTCGCGCTCGTAACCTTGCATATTTGATGGCTCAACAATATCGCAACGAATATTGATTGTTTTGTCCTGAAAAAATGGGTCAACCACCGCTGAGTCAGCGTCTGGCATTAAGATCATGTCTGATTCGTTAATGCCTTTCCAACCAGCAACAGATGATCCATCAAACATTTTACCTTCAACAAAGGTATCAGCATCGACAACCGATGTTGGTACCGTGACATGTTGCTCTTTACCGCGAGTGTCGGTAAAACGAAAATCGATATACTGAATACCTTCGTCTTTTATTTTTTTTAGTACGTCTGAAGCTGACATTGATTTACCTCAACCACTGTTCATTTAAATAATCGAATGTTTACCTGAGCCGATTGCTCGCAACCAGTTAATTGACTGCTTCGTTTAAATCTCACTCTGGCCACATGAATTTGATCACCAGAGCAACGAGACTTTTTTAGCATAACTATTTTTTCAACATAACTATGCAACACACACATTAAGTCTAACTATAGGAGCAAACATCATGCCAACATTAAAATCGCTGCAAACAGCGCAAGCACTGGCTTTAAAATTCACCCCGCCTCAGGGCTGCACTAGGTTAAAGCATCTTTGTATTGAATGCACCAAAAAAGTGCAATTTTGGTGATGTTTAGAGCGTTGTAACCAAAATGACATAGTTCTAGAGACCTCGTGGATATAATGTAATTCGTAGTTTTTTGCTATTTATTCATCAAACACAACCTACGGAAATTGAGCAATGATTAAAATAGGTATCAATGGCTTTGGCCGTATTGGCAGATTGGCAATGAGAGCGACCTATCAATGGGATGATGTTCAAGTTGTGCAGATAAATGACCCCACCGGAAATAACGAAGTACTGGCCCACTTGCTTAACTTTGATAGCGTGCATGGCCACTGGGAACACCGGGCGACGCACACACCATCTTCTATTATTGTTGATTCAGACCAGCCAAATAGTCACGAAATCGCGGTGAGCCATAACACTCAAATAAACGACACCAATTGGTCAAACTGCGATGTAGTGATTGAATCGTCCGGCAAATTTAAAAACGTGGCTTTATTGAATGCATATTTAGGACAAGGCGTTGATCGCGTGGTTGTTTCGGCACCGATTAAAGACAGTGACATATTAAATATCGTGGTCGGCATAAATGATCACTTATACGATTCAGAACGGCACTTGATTGTTACTGCAGCCTCTTGCACCACTAATTGTCTAGCGCCAATTGTTAAAGTGATACACGAAAACTTAAACATCAAGCATGGCTCGATCACCACGATTCACGATATCACCAACACGCAAAGTATTTTAGACTCGCCGCACAACGATTTACGCCGCGCACGCGCGAGTAGTATGAGCTTGATACCCACAAGCACCGGTTCTGCAACTGCAATCGCGCATATTTTCCCCGAACTGAAAGGCAAATTAAATGGCCATGCTGTTCGCGTGCCGTTAGCCAACGCATCACTGACTGATTGTGTATTTGAAGTAGAACAAGCTACTGATATTGAGCAGGTTAACCAATTATTCAGGCAGGCATCAGAAACTAACTTGAACGGCATTTTAGGTTATGAAGAACAACCACTCGTATCTATTGATTACCGTTCTGACCCAAGGTCGACAATAATAGATGCGCTCTCCACAATGGTGATTAACGAGACACAAATCAAAATTTACGCATGGTATGACAACGAGTGGGGCTATGCTAATCGTACCGTAGATGTTGTTAGAATGATCGGCTAAGCTGGCTTAGCGACAGCAAAAAAGTGATAGTGATAGCGATACCAATAAGAACAAACGCGCAATTCAAAACCAAAATAGTGTGAACCGATTAGCCCAACTACCAACTAACGTACAGCAATATTTAATTGTCACTGGCAATTATTGGGCGTTCACACTAACTGATGGCGCACTGCGCATGTTGGTGGTGCTGTATTTTCATCAGCTCGGCTTTAGCCCTCTCAAAATCGCCATGTTATTTTTGTTTTACGAGTTTTTTGGTGTGGTGACCAATCTACTTGGCGGCTGGTTGGGTGCGCGTTTAGGATTAAACACCACAATGAATATTGGGCTAGGTATTCAAATAGCCGCCTTAGTTATGTTGTTGGTGCCGACATCCATGCTCAGCGTTGCTTGGGTAATGATTGCGCAGGCGTTTTCAGGCATTGCTAAAGACTTAAATAAAATGAGCGCCAAAAGTGCGATCAAAACGGTTGTGCATGCTAACACTCACAACGCAGAAAACACCTTGTTCAAATGGGTGGCAGTGCTGACTGGCTCTAAGAACGCATTAAAAGGTGTGGGTTTCTTCTTAGGCGGTGTGTTACTCAGTGTATTCGGTTTTCACGATGCCATTGCGATTATGGTGGCAGGTTTATGCCTAGTCTGCTTATTCAGTATTTTTTCTTTAAACAAAGACCTTGGTAAGGCGTCTACCAAACCGAAAATCACCGAGGTTTTCTCCAAAAGCAAACGCATCAACACCTTATCATTTGCCAGACTGTTTTTATTTGGTGCGCGTGATGTTTGGTTTGTGGTGGCGCTGCCGGTTTATTTAAGCCAACAGCTAGGCTGGCAGCATTGGACCATTGGTACGTTTTTTGCAATCTGGATTATTGGGTATGGTGTAGTGCAATCATTCGCACCCTCAATCACAGGCGCGAAACAATCAAATGTTTTAAACGGCCGGCATGTTACTTTTTGGGTGGTAGTACTAGCGATTATTAGTTTTGCTCTCGCGCTGGGGTTAAGCATATTACCGACTAATCAGGCTGAGTTAATTTTGGTGATTGGTTTAATGATCTTCGGCACCGTGTTCGCTGTGAACTCATCGCTGCACAGCTATTTAATTGTTAGCTATGCAAACGCCAATACCGTGGCAATGGATGTGGGTTTTTATTATATGGCGAATGCCATGGGCCGATTGATCGGCACTGTTTTATCAGGTGTGGTATTTCAGTCGTTCGGTTTAGTTGCTTGCTTAGCTACGGCAACATTATTTTTAATTTTAGCCAGTTTTATCTCAAACAAACTGCCACGTTAATCATTTAAACAGTGAACAAAAAAGCCGCCTAACAAAACTGCTAAGCGGCTTTTTGAACTTCAAATCAACGCAGAGTTTGCGTTGCTAAAATTCCAAACTTACAGCGCGTTACGAATAGCATCGACGCTGTCTTTGGCATCACCAAACAGCATGCGCGTATTGTCTTTAAAGAACAATGGGTTCTCAACACCGGCATAACCAGTCGCCATTGAACGCTTAGAGACAATCACTGTTTTAGCATTCCAAACTTCCAATACTGGCATTCCTGCAATCGGGCTATTTGGGTTTTCCAGTGCGGCTGGGTTCACAATATCGTTGGCACCGATCACCACAATTACATCAACTTCAGAAAGTTCGTCATTGATTTCGTCCATTTCCAAAACGATGTCGTATGGCACGTTCGCTTCCGCCAACAATACATTCATATGACCCGGCATACGACCTGCAACAGGGTGAATAGCAAACTGCACATCCACGCCCTTGTCGCGCAACATTTTGGTTAAATCCGACACCGCGTGTTGGGCATTCGCAACCGCCATACCATAGCCTGGCACAATCACGACTTTGCCAGCATCGCCCATTAACTGAGCAACTTCATCGGCTTGAATCGCAATTGCCTCGCCTTGCTCACCGCCGTCATCGTCGCTGCTGGCGGTTGTACCAAAGCCACCCATAATCACGCTGACAAAATTGCGATTCATCGCGCGACACATAATGTAACTCAAAATCGCACCCGAGCTACCAACCAATGCACCCACAATAATGAGCAAGTCGTTGCTGAGCATAAAGCCTGTTGCCGCTGCGGCCCAACCAGAGTACGAATTCAACATTGAAATAACCACTGGCATATCCGCACCACCAATAGCCATCACCATGTGTACACCAAACGCAAAGGCGATTAGTGTCATGAGTATTAGCGGGAAGGTACCTTCACCATGGTCAGCGCCTAAAAACCAAGAGCCAATCAATACCCATAGAACAACCGCGCCAATATTCAATTGATGACGCATCGGTAGCAGCAAAGGCTTACTGCCGATCTTGCCGTTTAGCTTACCAAAGGCAACCACCGAGCCAGTAAAGGTAACCGCACCAATTAGAATGCCGAGATAGACTTCAACGTTATGAATCGTTGCTGCCGTGCCATGCAGATTAAGAGACGGATCAAAATAGCTAGCAAAGCCAACTAATACCGCCGCCATACCAACAAAGCTGTGCAAAATCGCAATTAGCTCTGGCATTTGTGTCATTTCAACCTTCGCAGCAAAACGAGCACCAATGGCGCCACCAATTACGGCGGCTAAAATTAACAGCACATAGCTATCAACATTAGGGTTCATAATGGTGGCAATCACCGCAATCGCCATACCAATAATGCCGTACCAATTACCGCGTTTTGATGTTTCTTGGTTACTCAGACCCGAAAGGCTAAGAATGAAGAGAATCGCGGCAGCAATATACGCCGCAGAAATAGTTCCCATAGTCATGATGCTCTCCGTTATTTACTAAACATTTTCAGCATACGCTGAGTTACTAAGAAACCGCCAGCAATATTAATTGAAGCGATCAAAATGGCGATAAATGCAAGGAACTGCACTAATCCAGAATCGGATGATATTTGCAATATCGCACCCACCACAATGATTCCTGAAATCGCATTGGTCACGCTCATTAATGGTGTGTGCAGTGACGCTGTAACACTCCAAATAACTTGATAGCCAACAAAGCACGCCAATACAAAAACCGTAAAGTGGCTCATAAAGTCAGGTGGCGCAACCGAGCCAACCGCCAACAGAGACAACAATGCAACGCCCATTGCGCCAAAGGTCATTTTGGCCTTAGTTGCCACACTCATTTCTGGTGCGGGCTCTGGCGCTACAGGTGGTGTTGGCGCAGCTTTTGGTGCTGCTGGTGCTGCCGATAATTTCGGCGCTGGTGCAGGCCAAGTAACCTTACCTTCGTGCGCCGCTGTGGCACCGCGAATTACTTCATCTTCCATATTGATATTGATCACGCCGTCTTTTTCAGGCGTTAGATCGGTCAACATATGACGAAGATTGGTTGAGTATAATTGCGAAGATTGCGTTGCTAAACGGCTTGGCAAATCGGTATAACCAATAATCTTTACACCTTTATGCGTAACAACTTTATCGGCTTTCGACAGTTTGCAGTTACCGCCTTGCTCTGCGGCTAAATCCACAATCACACTGCCCGATTTCATGCTTTCAACCATGTCAGTGGTAATTAACTCTGGCGCTGGACGGCCTGGAATCAATGCCGTAGTCACGATGATATCGATCTCTTTACACTGCTCACGGAACATTGCCATTTCAGCATCAATGAATTCTTTACTCATGGTTTTTGCATACCCGCCTTCACCAGAGCCATCTTCTTCAAATTCAAGTTCTAAGAATTCAGCGCCTAAGCTTTCAACTTGTTCTTTGGCCTCAAGACGTGTGTCGAATGCGCGCACAATGGCGCCCATGCTTTTAGCGGCACCAATCGCAGCTAAGCCTGCAACGCCTGCGCCAATTACCATTACCTTGGCAGGCGGCACTTTACCGGCGGCAGTAACTTGACCCGTAAAGAAACGGCCAAACTGATTGGCGGCTTCAACAATCGCACGATAACCGCCAATGTTTGCCATTGAACTTAATGCATCCATTTTTTGCGAGCGAGACAAGCGCGGCACACAATCCATCGCAATTACATTGATCTTTTTGTCTGCTAACTTAGATAAAAAGTCTTCATTTTGTGCTGGCCAGAAAAAACTGATAACCGTTGTGCCAGACTCAAGCTTTTCAGCCTCAGCTTCATCCACACTACGAACTTTCATAATGATATCGGTATTCGTCCAGATATCATCACCTTTAACCACTTCTACGCCAGCTTCTTTGTACTGCGCGTCACTAAACTCAGCCGCTTTACCCGCACCGGCTTCAATGCGTAAAGTGTGCCCAAGTTTTTGAATATGAGTAGCCGAATCTGGTGTTAGCGCTACCCGCTTTTCACCTTTGTACGACTCTTTTGGAATGCTAATAATCATTCAGATGTCCTCTGTTAACTCTTATGACATTAAATACAGCGCTTGATTATACGAATCTGACATTATATTTCTATTGCTATGGCTGCAATTGTGCGCATTTCAGCCATTTAAGTTATGAATGAGCGCTTGCTGCAATTAGGCTAAGGCCTATAATAGTTAAATCATGGACAATACTATCAGCAACACATTTGGCCACGCTTTAAACGCATTCAGCCAATTAGACCTTTTTATAATAGCGGCCAGCTTACTGCTATTTTTTGCAGCCCAACCGATATGCCGTTGGCTGAATAATGATGAAGGCTTACTAACACGCGTCAGTATGATGCGTATCTTGAATTTTTTAATCATTGCTGCGGTATTGGCCGACGTTTTTGTTTTCGACGAAAAAAACTGGTTTGGCAAAATTGCGCAATCCTTAATGGTGATTTATTTCGCTATGTTGTTAACGCAGGTTATCAACTTTTTTATTCGTCAACGCTTTGGTAAAAAACGCAGCAGTAATAACAAAGTGCTTGTGTCAGACACCTACTCAAGTCGTGGACTCAGCCTATTTTTTGCCGCAGTGATTAGCATTGTTGCGATTGTGTCTTGCTTGCGTATTTTGGGTTTAAACTCCTTGCTAGAGGCCGGTGGCGCCGTAGGCATTATTGGCTTGTTCCTAGCAATGACTCAAGCCGCTTGGGCACCGGATATTATTTCAGGTTTGATCATCTTAAATAGCCGCCTATGTGAAGAAGGCGATGTTGTGCAATTTAATATGGATGGCGATACCATCGTTGCCAGCATTTTTAGAACCAAGCTGTTTCATACTGAATGTTTGGACTTAACCAATAATCATCGCTTTATGGTGCGCAACGCTAAACTGCGCGACCACGGCCTGCAAAACCTGTCACGCTTTGCGTCTGCCAAAGGCTTGCGTGAACGAATGTTGTTTAACATCGATTATCAGCATAGCCAAGAAGAAGTCACCGCAATGATTCTTCGAGCCTTTGAGAAAATAGATAACGTAGAAGGCATGCGTGAAGAACAATTCGCACCAGAGATATTAGTCTTCGACACTGGCGATTACGCAATAACCTGGGCCGTATACTACTACATCAAGGACGTTAAACAGTTGCTGCGAATCAAACAGATATTTCGCTCTTATGTGCTTGCTGAAGCCACGCGCTCGAATATTTCTTTGGCGACGCCTATCTTGCATGTCAATGAGGTAAAGGTACAAAAGTAATACGCGCTGCTGCCGCCACCTGAGATGCACTTTTAGTCATACTTTTAACAGCCCGAACCTTTATAATCACCGCCTAAACGACACGACGTAAGATAGATCTGTGAGCAACAAAAAACCCAGCCCTAACCATTTTATTAAAAGCATTGTTAATAATGAAATTAACAATGGTAAACACGACAGTGTGTATACCCGATTTCCGCCAGAGCCGAATGGCTATTTACACCTTGGGCATGCCAAATCAATCTGCTTGAATTTTGGCCTAGCCGAACAAATGAATGGCCAATGTAATCTGCGCTTTGACGACACAAACCCAGAAAAAGAAAGTGCCGAATACATGGAGTCTATTCGTGACAGCGTTGAATGGTTAGGTTTCGAATGGAGCCAATTGTGTTACGCCTCCGACTACTATGATGCGCTTTATGATTTTGCCATTGAGCTGATTGAAAAAGGCTTAGCCTACGTGGATGATTTAAATGCAGAGCAAATGCGTGAATACCGTGGCACCTTAACCGAAGCAGGCAGAAACAGCCCAAGCCGCGACCGCGCCATTGAAGAGAACTTAGACTTATTCACTCGAATGCGCGCTGGCGAGTTCGAAGAAGGCAAACATACCTTACGCGCTAAAATCGATATGGGCTCACCCAACATCTCTATGCGCGACCCTATTTTGTATCGTATTCGCTACGCACATCATTATCGTGCGGGTGATAAATGGTGTATCTACCCAATGTACGATTTCACGCATTGTATCTCAGACGCACTGGAAGGCATTACCCATTCACTTTGCACACTTGAGTTTCAAGATAATCGCGAACTCTACGATTGGGTCTTAGCCAATATCACGATTAAGCAAACCTTAAACGGTGAAGTTGGCAAAACCCTACCGCGACAAATCGAGTTTGGCCGTTCAAACCTTGAATACACTATTGCCAGTAAGCGCAAATTGATCCAACTGGTCACCGATGGTCATGTAGCTGGCTGGGACGACCCGCGGTTAACAACCTTAGTTGGCTTACGCCGCCGCGGTTACACGCCGAAATCTATTCGCGACTTTTGTGCTGAAATTGGTGTTACCAAAAAAGACAGCACCATTGAAATGACCGTGTTGGAAAACGCGATTCGGCATGACCTAGAAGCAAGCGCTAAGCGTGTGTTTGGTGTGCTAAAACCGCTTAAAGTCGTGATAACAAATTACCCAGAAGGCGAGTCAGAAACGTTTACGGTCAAGAATCACCCGAAAGACGATGCCATGGGCACACGCGAAATTCCGTTTGGTCGTGAAGTCTACATTGAGCAAGACGATTTTATGCTGGACCCACCGTCTAAGTTTTTTCGCTTGGGCCCCGGCCGCGAAGTACGCTTGCGATACGGCTATGCGATTACCTGTAACGAAGTCATTCAAGACGATACAGGCAATGTTGTGGAATTACGCTGCACCTATGACCCACTGACCGCCAAAGGCCAAACACCTGATGGTCGTAAAATTAAAGGCATTATTCACTGGGTGAGTGCTGAGCAAGCCGTGGATGCGGAAGTCCGTGTGTACGATCGCTTATTCACCGAAGCCAACCCGGGTGCCGCTGATGATTTTGTTGCCTTGATTAACTCGGACTCATTACAAACCTTTACTAACGCTAAAGTAGAGCCTAGCGTATTAGAAGCCAATCAAGATGATCGTTTTCAATTTGAACGCGTGGGCTATTTTTGCTTCGACTCGGTTGATAACGCTAAAGACAAACTCGTGCTTAACCGTACCGTTAGCTTGCGTGATACCTGGGCCAAAGCCAGTAAATAAGAGTCGGCAGATAACACATGCATACGATCAACATTGTCTCAGACGTCTCTTGCCCATGGTGCATCATCGGCTACCGATCATTGCAATCGGCATTAAGTGAGCTTGGTATAGAAAATAGTATCCGTATTAACTGGCTACCCTTTGAACTCAACCCTGAAATGCCGATTGAAGGCCAAAACCGTAGTGAGTACATTCAACAGAAGTACGGCATTAGCGAACAGCAAGCGCAAGCTAATCGCCAGCAGTTAGTTGATCGTGGCTTAGAGCTTGGTTACGAATTTAACTTTCCGGACAATGGCCGTGTCTACAATACTTTTAATGCGCACCGTTTAATTCATTGGTCAAAATCACACGGCTTGCAAACAGAATTAAAATTAGCCTTATTTGATCTTTACTTTAAACAAGCGGGTAACCCCAGCGATTCAAATGCATTACTTGCTTGCGTGAAATCCGTTGGTCTGCCAACGGCTGAAGCACAAGAAATATTAGAATCAGACTCACTTAGTGCCGAGGTTAGGGCTGACCAACAACGTAATCACCAAAACGGCATTAGCGCTGTCCCAGCCTTTATTTTTAATAACAAATATTTAGTCTCTGGTGGCCAACCAAAAGAAACCTTTATTCAAGTTATGCAAGAATTAGACAAGGAAGCAGCCGCAACGACCAATTAATTTGGCAGGTTGTTAGCGACTGAGCAAACAATTACAGCACTTGATCAAGGATCTGATTGAGCTGGTTAAAATCAACCACCATAGGACCATCAAAACAAAATTCATCAGGCGTAACCGCCCAATAATCTTGACTAGCAGCTTGCGCTAATCCCCAATAATGTCGGCCTGAGTTCACAGGGTCATGAATGATGTCGTAAACAGGCAGGAACTCGATGATATGAGTACCAGGTTTTGCAAATGTAATATTCGCAAATGCGCCACCATGAGGGCCTACGATAACTTTTGCTCGACGCATTATTGACGAGTCCTGGTCAAAATCGCCTGAAGGATTAAAAACATGCAAACTGTACCCAGTATTTTGCAAGCGACGAGACAACTTGATTAATATCTCTGCTTGATTATCCACTCGTCGTTGGCCCTGCCTTGGTAGATACACGACTAAGTTTTGATTCACTTCCTCTAGTACACCCAATCGTTTTTGCACTGGCAATAAGCAACCTCGAGGATAAATTGCAAAATCTTCGTGACTCGGTGAAAAACTCGGAAACAATGCCATCGGCGTGCTGATCACAAGACCCTGTTTGGCATTAATAGGCTTTTGAATGAACCTGTCTTCCAAACCCAGCTTTCGCCAAAGCCATTGGCCAATCGGCACATGATCTCGATGGCTCGCAATCTTGACATGCTGATACTCAGGTGATTCAAGCAACTCAATGACAGAACCAAGCTTTGGCAAAACATCCAAAATAAAATGTTGGAATGCCTCCCCACCCCAAGCTGCAATAGAAATCACCCAATCCTGTTCAATTTGAACATGCTTGGCTTCACTGTATAACTGCCAACGAGACCCTAACCACCATTTATCAAAACCATAATAGTAATCTTGATCGAAAACTACATTGTCGCCGACGTAAGCGTTTGGCAGGTGCAGCATGTAGGCTGACTCAAAGTCATGCAACCATGAGCTATTTACATGATCTGGGTTTGTTGTCTTAGGCCTAATCGTCGTATTTTTTATAGGCACACGAGTAATATTTTCTTCAGGCACCTTGACTGACGATCTAACCA
>CAZOBR010000003.1:0-43753 GCA_964578035.1 uncultured Gammaproteobacteria bacterium | reverse complement strand
GAGTCACAATGTCTAAATGCTCAGTCTGACTCAAGTTACTTGGGTCAAGCGAATCTGAGGCCTGCAAACGAGGCATACTAAATGGGAATTCGGTCTTAATCATTTTAATCAGCTAGTTCGCTGTCTGCCCGAGCCGCTGACGCACCTCTGGTAAGCTGATGAACTCTTGCCAAAAAGCATGACTAAAACGCACCGCGCTCTCTTTGTGTAAATGCGAGCCATCGGCAGTTTGCATGCCGTCTAACGTTAAATTCACTGTGGTTATGCCGAGCTTACTTTTTAGTGCATCAAGGTGCTGATTTGATGACCTTGGATATGGAACGGCGGTTGCCACTAATAACATGCCTTGTTCACTCATTTCAGTATTGAGTTGATTCGCATACGCTAACATATGCTCAAACTTACTATTGGTATCTCGGTATGGAACATCATATCGAGCACTCCGTTCAACAACTGGATGCCACCAACCTGTTTTTTTTGAACGATAAATCAAATAGCCTGCATCACCGCGAACCCCCGGCAGAGTTATTCTAGGCACTAGTGCATGCAGCCTGGAGCGAATTGGCCATAGTAATTGCGTTTGAATATATTGTGTTATGGCTTTCCATCTAGAAATAGACATTGTGTCTTTAGCCAGCGCAGACATCCCCGTGAATGAATAAAAGTGTGAACCACCCACCGCCACCAATACTTTAGGCTTTAGTTTGTGTTTGTGAATAATTCGCCGAGCAAATTCGGCGCCTTCGGCGTGCCCCATGGCCAATGAGAACACGCTAACACCCGCCGCGTCTGCTAACGGTTTAATCACCTGTTCGCGCAAGCCAAGTGGCATTCGCGAATTACCAATAAATAAAATATCCGCCTTCCGTGCGTTTTCAATGGATTCACCAATATCATGGTACAACACAGCATGACTGGCTTCGACATCCCAAGCGTCGGCGTAAAAATAGTCACTGCTTGGCTTTTCAAACTCTGGCGTATACCAATAACGCACACCACGAAACTCACCCGGTAACACTTTAGCAATCACCGCCCAGCTCAACAAAAATGTGGCAGCACAAAGCCCTAACGGAATCGTTAGATGCGTGCGTGAAATTGTTAGGCCATAGTTAAACATCAGTTACGCATTAAAATTGAAAGTAAATAAACTTACTGCTTGGTGCATAAAACATCAACGTCATCGCCAACATAACACCCGAAATCAATGCGCGCTCTAATACTTTTGCCGAACCAATTGGCGTTCGCTCTGCTATCAAGGCTCTTACGTGAAAGATCAAGACGGGAATGCAGCACACCCAGCCTGTTATTAATAATTCAGCATGTTTAATTTCACTGCCAATATTAAAGTTCATCGCATTAGTAAAAATGTCGTTAGCATGCGCGATATCGTTTGAGCGAAAATAAATTAATGATGCTATCCAACCGAGTTGCACGACCAGAAACCAGAAAAATGATGAAACAGTACTGACAAATGGCCAATTAAACCTGTTTGAGAACAATCTAAAAACAACAACCTCAAGCACCAAAAAGCCACCATTTAACGCACCCCAAACAATAAAGGTTTTATTCGCGCCATGCCATAAGCCGCTTAATACAAACACAATCATCAATACAAGCAAGTTTCTACTCAGCCCATTTTGGCTGCCGCCTAAAGGAATAAAAACGTAATCGCGGAACCAAGTTGAAAGTGTGATGTGCCACCGTCGCCAAAAGTCTTTAAACGTGGCAGCAATATACGGCGCATTAAAATTAATTGGCAATCTAAAACCCAGCTGGTAAGCGATACCACGTGCTATGTCCGTATACGCCATAAAATCGCATAACAATTGCACAGAGAAAAACACCGCAACTGAAGCAATTAATAATAACGACGTCGAATCGTTATTCAGCATTGGCCAATACCGGTCAACCACCACCGCAAGGTTATCGGCCACCACCATTTTTAAGAAAAAACCACGAATAATGAGGTAAGTACCAAATAGAAAAACTGCCTGCCGTGGCCTGCGAATACGATTAAACTGATACAAAAACTGAGATGCTCGCACAATTGGCCCAGCGACCAATTGCGGAAAAAAGCCCAGAAATAAAAAGAATCTTAGAAAACGTCGCTCTGGCTTTAACTGACCGCGGTAAACGTCGACGCTGTAACTGATTGACTGAAACACATAAAAAGAAATCGCCACAGGCAATACAATTTGTATACCACGCCCCCAATTATTTAACGCGCTATTTGATTCACTAAAAGACGCAGCCAACTCCAGCAAGAAACCAGCGTATTTATAGTAGGCCAGTATCAAAAGGCTCGCGCTTATTGACACAAACAAAATAAGCTTGGCTTTAAAACGATCTTGCCGAAATGCCTCAATAAACAGGCCAGCGCAATAGTGAATACTGACAATCGTGAACAGTAAAATTAGATACGATGGTACGTTCCAGCCATAAAAAACCAGACTAAGAAGCAGCAAGCCAAGCAAATAAGCTGTGCGATATTTTGGCCGCGCAAACGAGAACCGCAAACAAAGCGCCGCAGCGTACAACAATAAAAATACCGCAGAGACAAATGTCATCAGCGCATGCTTAGCATTAGATTAAATGTTCAGTGCGCAACACGATTAATCTTTTGCGAAACGGTTAACAAAAACCGAGTGACTAAACTTATGCAGCTATAATTAGTGCGTGTTAATTAGAGTGTGGGGCCGCCGGATCGTCACCTTGAACGCCTTGTTCAATACTTTGGTTTAGCTTCTCAAGCGTGCGCAACAAGCTCTGCATCAACTCTTTACCCGCCTGCTGCTCGCCCGTATCCGTTTGCTGTAGACCTTTAGTAAACTTTTCTAATTCGGTAATTAGCTGCGCACCGCTATTGCCTAATTCTTCTAGCATTGGCGAAAGCTCTTCACCTAATTGCTCAACCGCCGCTGCCATCTCTTGCTCAGAGTCGGCCATGTCTTTCATTGCCGCGGTTACTTCTTTCTCCGCTTGCTCCACTGCCACTTTAGCCGCTTCTTTTGCGGCATTAAGTTGATCCGCAACTTGCGCCTTATCTTGCTGGAACTTATCGCCTTTTAGGTAATCCTGAAACGACTGAACATAGTCAGACACAGTACCTGTTCCAAGCTGAATAGCATCGCCCACCATCCACGCACCAACTTGAAACATCGAGTCAAAAGCTTTGATCTCTTGACCATCTTGCAAAGATTCACCCGAAGCAGACGTTCGATTATACACCTCAAGCGGCGCACCTTCTTTTAAACGGTTTACCACCACCGCCGATTTATCGCTGATATTCGCAGCAGCCTCTTTATCAAAACTGATTAATACGCGCGAGCCTTGCTCGTCGTTTTTCACATCAACCACTTCACCAACCGCTTGATCGTCAAGATACACCAAACCGCCTTCTTTAATATCTTGAGTATTGGCGAATTGCGTAACTACCTGAACACCTTTATCAGAACAAGCACTCAGAAATAGTGCAACAAATAACGTGCCAAAAAATAACTTAAGCGAAGTCAGTGTTTTTGAAGTTGTAACAGTCGTATAACGTAACATAAATGCCCCTTTTTAAAATTTGGTTGCCATAACTTACAAAGGCAGAGTCAAAGAATAAACGATTTATAACGAAATCTTTAAATTTTCGCACAACAAATTAACACACCTTAATTGTACGAATTTGAAATTAAGGTGTGTTACCGATAGAAAAAAAACGATTAACTCAGTATGGACTTCGGCTGATACTCTGCCCTAAGCAGTCATACCGACAAGCTTACTCTCAGGCTGTTCACTTTCATTTCCAAGAGTTAAATCGGTTCTAAATCCTTTTCAACACCATCGAACACTTTCAGTATTGAGCAGAGATGATAGAGCCGGCGAGGCAATATAACAATGAATTTGTTTAAAAAAGACTGCTTGAAATTCAGTATTCTCTTTGTGACATTGCTCTCAACAGTTCTCATCGGTGCCGCCGCGGCAAAAAAATGGAGGTTGTTCTCGCCCCCATTGTTCAGCTTTTATTAGATGACAACAATGATCGAGCGCGAGACTGTTATGACCTTGCTGTCACGTCGGAGTCGCCACTGCCTTCTGGAGTGTATAGAGTGCAACCGAGTGGTATGACCGGTTCCATGGATGTGTACTGCGAGATGATCATCGACGGTGGTGGTTGGACCTTGGTCATACATCAAGACAACAGCGATCAATGGGGCAACTGGAACCACAACTTCGATCTCTCCGCCAGCAGCGGAACCTACATTCCCAATCCTCAAGCGGCTGGTGACTTCTACCTACCTCATGGGCGCTTTGTTGGCGAGCGCAGCGACCCTGCTGACACCAGTGCAACGAGCAGTAATTTTAGCGGACAGACTCAGTACCTCTTTGCGAGCGGTGATATACAAGACTGGCTCATCGCCCGGCCATCGGCCTTACGGCTAGATCACCGCGGCGTGGCAACTGCCCTGCCTGAGTACACCAATGCAGTACTACAAAACGTGCAGACCGCCGACGACGATGGGATCAGCCCCGTACCAGCTGCATACCGGTGGTTTTTCCGCAATGCTAACGCAGAGGACCCGTGGGTCAGTATTGGGGATCATCCGCTGTCGGCCATGTCGACA
Source organism: uncultured Gammaproteobacteria bacterium (assembly GCA_964578035.1). GTDB lineage: Bacteria > Pseudomonadota > Gammaproteobacteria > Arenicellales > Arenicellaceae > Arenicella. Next base: position 39,143 of record CAZOBR010000003.1, on the reverse strand, counting down.
AGCATCATGCTCTACGGCGAGAGCGGGCTCAGTGTTTTCACTGACAGAGGCAAGCAGCGTTCTGGTATGAATGTGTTCGTGCGTCGGGCTGATCCGAACATCGAAGACAAAGCGCTCGGCACTGAGGAGTCACGATGCACCTATGAGGCGACCTTCGATGCCATGAGTGACCCCAACGTCACACTCTCCGCTGTGCCAGGCGGTTGCAGCGCTAATTTACCTGCCGACGCAACCAGCAATGAAACCACTGCACTGCGGGCAGGCCGGCGCGGGGCATCTCTGACCTTTGGCGGTGTCACGCGCTTCGCCGCAGGGGATCCCCCAGGCAGACGGTGGCGTGGGCCGCGTTAACGTCTTTGAGGAAGACCCAAACTCTGGAGAGCTCACCTTAGTACAGACATTATCACCATCAAATGAGCCTTCTTTGGCAACGTTTCTCGAATTTGGCTTCTCCGTCTCCATGTCGTCAGGACCAAGCGGTAACGGTGTCGAAGAATATTTGGTGATTGGTGCACCTGGCACGAATAATAATACTGGTGGGCTTGCCGTTTTCTTCTTCGATGAAGTAAGTGATAGCTTTCAGAACTTTACAAGTTTTACACCCACTGTTGGTCTGAACAACTCACGTATGGGTTACTCCATCAATACGGATGGTGTACAGGTGGTGGCAGGTGCACCTGGAGATCTAGCGACTGCCGGTGCCGCAGGCATTTTAGACCTGCAAACGATCACTGCAGCAAACGTACTGTTCCCCTTCGTACCAAGCCCGACTAACAATCAACTAGGCCCAGCTGCAGCGTGCGGTACATCGGTGCTCATCACTAGGTCGCCGCGGCGGATTTTGGTAGGCTGCCCGGGAGATTTTCAGATAGATGAAGTAGATACGTCGACGCTCTTGTATAAACCATCCTTTTCCGTTCCAGGTCCGTGTGGCTTTGACGCGAGCGACCGCTTCGGTGCGTCGCTCGCAGAACTCACGTTGCCATCGGGCGAGAGCGTTGTGCTCATCGGGGAACCAGGTCATGATAGCGGTCGGGGCAGGCTCGTGCTCAACCGAAGCGTCACTATAGGGTCAGCGACGGTCTTCCGCAGCTTTGCGACCATCGATAGTCCTCCGACGAATACCAACGCATTCGGCACCGATGTCACCGCAGCCTACCCTTACGTTACGGTTTTTGAAGCCCTAGAGCCTTAGCATGCATGAGTTGATAGGGCTAGATTAAATATCTCGCAAAAACCAAGATTAGGCATATAGACTCTGGCTCTTTGTTTAAAAACTATACGTATAAGGCTCAACCCTCACGTGCGTTCAGTATGGCCTCTATTTGATCCATTACTCCGTTCATACGGTCGATAACGGCATTGTAGGGAGCCGGGCTTGTCATATCCAGACCAGCGTCTTTTAAAATTTCAACCGGATAGTCTGAGCCACCCGCTTTAAGAAAATCGAGATAAATATCACGTGCTTCATCGCCGTTGGCTTTTAGTTGATCGACAAAATACGCAGCGCCAGCAATTGAGGTGGCATACTGATAAACATAGAAGTTGTAATAAAAATGCGGTATGTAAGCCCACTCTATCATTTCACGTTCGGTAATTTTCAAAACGCCTTGATCGTGGCCGTGGTAACGCTTAAGAATGTCGCCGTATATTTCGGTCATACGAGCGCCGGTTAAGGCATTGCCTTGCTCTACTTCTTCGTGGATAGCCAGCTCAAACTCCGAGAACATAACTTGACGATAGAAAGTGCCGCGCATTTGCTCTAACGCATACCCTAGGTAAAACAGCCGTTCTTGCTCGCTTGAAGCTTGCTCTAGCATGTGTTCTTGCAAGAGTATCTCTTTGGCAATGGCGGCAATTTCAGTAGTAAAAATGGAGAAATCCGCAAGCTCATATGGCTGATTTTCATTGGTTAATACTTGGTGCATTGCGTGCCCCCATTCATGGGCATAAGTGGAAGCACTGTTATACGTATTCTGATGATTTAAGAGTATTAACGGGTGAACATCATACGCAGCACCAGACATGTATGCGCCGGAACGTTTTCCTTCTTGTGGGTAGACGTGCATCCAGCGCTTAAGTGAAGCCTCGGAAAACTTTTCTGAAAACTCAGAGCCAAGCACTTTGATTGAGGCCAACATATGGTTGCGCGTTTCATCAATCGGGAAAGTTAGATCCGTTTGCACTAAATCTGGATAAATATCGTGATACCCAAGATCATCAATTCTCAGCATGCGAGCGCGCAGTTTGAAATAGCGGTGCAACACGTCAATTCGATCGTTGGTTACTTGAACCAACGTTCGGTAAACCTTCTCTGGAATATTATCGCCGGATAAAAAATACTGCAGCGTGTTGTCATAATTACGTGCTTTAGCGGTTGCAACATTGCCTTGAACTTCACCGTTTAATGTAACGCCAAAGGTACTCTCAAAATCTTTATATCGGTTCCAAAAGGTATCGAAAACGGCGATGCGGTCTTCACGATTGGGTGCCGCGCGATGCAATACATAACCTGCGTTATTTAAGTGCGCTTCTGTGCCGTCACTCAAAGTAATGCGCGGCCACTCAATCTCGGCATTAGCAAGTATTTCACGCGCGCTTTGCGATGCAGAAAGCGCCGTTCCCATCAAAGAAAGTACCTTCTCTGACTCGGGTGAAAGAACATGCTGACCTTTACGCAAAGTATTCCTTAGGAATAATGCATGCTTTTCAAGGTCTGGCTCTTTGTTGATGAGTTTCTCTATACGCCGCTCTCCCAATTCAACAATCTCTGGTGCCATGAAGCTTCGGGCAGCATTAGCCGCTTGAAAAAGGGCTCTAACACTGCCAACCATTGCCTGCCCTTCTGGGTCGCCTAAATTAGAGTTGCGCAGGTTAGAAGCGTAGGTCCAAACGCGCAGCAGTTCCTTTGAGAAAGCCGATTGTGCATCTAAGGCTTTAAGCAGTGTTTTGGAATTACTACCAAGTCGGCCTTGATATTTTTTAAGACTTTCAACTTCGCCTTTCAAGCGCTCAAGCTCCGCTTGCCAAGCTTCTTTAGAAGCATAGAAGTCGGTTAAGTCCCATACAGTCTTATTATCAACAGCGGCGACCTCCGTATCTTGATCTCGGGTTTGCGCAAGTGCATTAACAGTCGCTAAAGTGAAGACACTTGCACACAATAGTACCGCCGCCTTAAAGACAAAATTTTGGTTGGTCATGTTGTTTCCTTTGTTCACCGTCTAAACATCAAAGCCAGACGTGTTTGTAAATTATTTGTGTTCTATATGCTAACGTACCAAGGTAAAGGCAATGACTTGAATAACCAATAATTTAGGTCTGTTTCGCTTTTCTATAACTCTTCTCGCAATATTCCATCAATGCTTTATGGTTGTCTCGTGCATGTGAGAATGCCATATCCCAGCTATGTGAGCCATCTAAATCATCTTTTGTATGGTCGTACCATTCGACATGCTTAAAGTCTAAACTCCCCATTTTAATTCTGGCCTGTTTAGCCGCAGCACCAACAGCCACATCTTCTGCAACATTATTACCGACAACGAAACCTCGCAAGCGAGCAAACGAACTTATCGTATCGCGATGCAAAACGTACAGTGGCCCGCCAGCGAATGCGTGCCCATAGGCACCAGCGTAAAAGTGTTGATTGGCTATAATTTTATCGAGGGCCGATGGCGACAGCCAAACATCATCATCACACTTAATCAGCCAAGGCTCTGAACGCTCTCGTAAAAACCAATCGAATAACGCTTGTGTTTTATCTATTAAATCAAGATAACCATCAGCAACCTTGAGTCTTAATACGCCATTTTTGTCAATTTCATTATCTCCGTCGCCCGTCATTACGAGATACTTGATACCCTCAGGTAACCGATCAGGCCAAGTTTTCGCTTACCATGCTACACGAGTGTGTTCGTGTTTCTTACAACTGTAAATCACCAGTAGGTGCGAGTTTGAAATCATAGGTATGAGTACAAAGTTAACACGGTAAAGTCATTATGAATATCCAATTTGACAAGCAACTGCCTTTTACTCAGACCTAGACTAAAACCGGACACTAATCTGATGCTAAATAGTATCGAGAATGTACAAGGCTCAAACTCAAATAGTTTAATTCCTAAAATACCCTTTTCGAATCAGCTTAGTTAGGCTCTCTGGATTATCGATAAATGGATTACGGTTGCCCTGGATTTGCTCAATTACGTTATTACGGCTTTTCTCTGCATCACTAGGCGGGTCACTTTGGTGCCAATCGCTTAGCAGTTTGGCTTGTTTATTAAAGATAACTAAACCGTGTTGTTGGTATTCATTGGCCATGTAAAACATGGCGCGCGCAATATCACCGCGCACATTGGGTGCTGGCTCAACCACTCGAGCACGGGAGTCAAATTCAAAATCGCAGGCGTTTCCAAAGTAACGTTTCTCAGCTTTGATTAAACCAAAACGAAAACTCGAGCGTTTTTCGTTAACGTCAGTGCGCGATGGGTACAGGTTATGTAGGTCGGCTTCAATTTTATTAAATACGTCACTGTTTTTACGACACTGTTTGCGTGTACCGCACTGTAAACCGTTGGTTACCCAAGACATTGGAAACACGTGTTCAATATTAAAGCCTTGACGCTGATTACTGTTAAAGGTTTGCCCGCAATACAAACTAACGACCTTGTTTGGGTAGAGCGCACTCCAGAAAACACGGCGTGCTTCTGAGTAATCACTAATGCGGGGTTTGCTTAATTTTGATAATAGCTGCTTAGCCGCCTCGGTTGTATCGCTCTCTGATTCACTACAGGCTACAAGCAATACCATTGCAGCCAATATACTCAAGCGCACAAACAGCATTAAACATTCCTCTTGGCGTAGGCCGCGTACATTTGGGTTATTTCATCTTGATAGGCATCTATAATTTTCGAGCGCTTCAATTTTAACGTAGGCGTTAGTAAACCATCGTTGACCGTCCATTCATCTAACATTGGGTAAACACTACGGATTCTGGCATAACCCGGGTAGCCAATCATTTGTTTGGTGATGCGCGCCAATAGTTTTTTACGCACTTTTGGATTGAGTATTTCTTCATCAGTCCAGCCGTTCTCCTTCGCAAAGCCTGCCCAAAGCTCTGGATTTAACACAACCAACACGGATAAAAAGGAACGACCTTCGCCGACTAATAAGATTTGCTCGAACAACGCATCGCGAGCGATTGATGCTTCAATATCTGACGGTGGCACTTTTTCACCGTTCGCCAAGACAAGAATATCTTTGATGCGGCCGATAATGCGAATAAAACCTTGCGTATCAATTGAGGCACGGTCACCGGTGCGTAACCAGCGCCCAGTTTGGCCTTCTATAATGCACTTTTTGGTAGCTTTGTCATTATTCCAATAGCCCATCATGATACTTTCGCCTTTGACACAAAGCTCATCGTTTTCAATTAGTTTTACCTCAACGCCGCGCAGTGGCAAACCAATTGAGTCTGGTCGATTACGCTCTACCGTATTAGTGCTGACTACTGGGCTAAACTCGGTTAAGCCATAGCCTTGCAATAACGGAATGCCTAAAGAAATGAAAGTTTTGGAAATGTCTTGGCTTAATGGCGCACCACCGACAACCGCCATAATAAGCTTACCGCCTAAGCGTTCACGAACCGGTTTGGCGACCAAATGATCTAAGACACCTGCGAACAATAAACTTGGGTGCCAAGAATCAATACCCTGCTTGTATTCAAAATTACGCCAGCCAATGCTGAGAGCTTTTTTAAATAAAAACCGCTTGAACGAACTCATGCTGTTAACTGAGGCGTATATTTGATTACTCACCCGTTCAAAAATACGGGGGACTGTAATCATAATAGTGGGGCGAACCACTTTTAAATCATTCGCTAATTCTGGGATCGAGCGATTATACGTAACCTGAGCGCCTCCTAACATGGCCGCGTAATAGCCAACGGTACGCTCAAAGGTGTGTGACAATGGCAGAAACGATAACAGTTGATCATCTGGCGTTATCGCAACACTACGCAATGCATTGTAGGCATTTGATAACATATTACGGTGCGACAGCATCACACCTTTTGGCCGGCCAGTGGTGCCCGAGGTATAAACAATCGAAGCAAGGTCATCGGGCTCGGCAACACCGCGCTCAAAGTGCTGACCATGTTCTGGCAACCAATCGTTTAGGTTTTGCACAATGTCGTCGCTATCACCTTGAATCACCACCACTTTATTCACGCAGGCAACGTTTTCACCTGCGGCTAACACTTGATCCCAAATATTACGATCTGAAAACAGCACCAGCTTAGCACCAGAGTGCCCAACCACATAGGCGGTATTGTCTGGGCGGTCACTCATGTATAGCGGTACAACAACCAAACCTAGGCGTAACGCCGCTTGGTCAAACACTACCCAATCAAGACAGTTACGATGACAAATCGCCACACGGTCACCTTTGTGTAAACCACTTTCTCGAAAAGCAACCTGCCAGCGCTCTACGTGAGTTGCAACATCTGCCCAGGTGAAACTTTCCCATTCTTTGTTGGTGGTATTAAATTGCGCATACGCTGTGCGCTCAGGACTACGACGTACACGCTCACGAAATAATTCATCGAGCGTTTGCGCATCGTTCATATTAATCGTGTCTAGCAACTCATTGTCGGCTTGCGCATCATGCGCATGCATAACAGAGCGAGTTATGGTTTCTGTATTTTTATCTTGGTTCGTCACGCGTGTATACTTTTATTTATATACTGACTATTGTTGTATTAATTTTCTAACATTGACTTGTCATTAAGCAGCCCATTATCTGCAATACAACAAACAAGACAATCATCTATTCCCCTTTAAAGAAGACGGTATAGTAGCTTGCTTCGAATGTTGGGTCACCCAAAATTCATACGCTAAATCACGTAGATTCAGTACACCGACAAGGCCACCTATGTGAAAGTTAAGGCATTTGTGCTAAATTGTCGCTCCTTTTAATTAATGTAATATTTTTTGTAAGGGTAATTGTGATGTTTACGGCAGTTAAATTAACTCTGCGGGTTCAAACACAAGAACAATTGATAGATTAAAATAATATTAGACTGGTACTAGAAATATGCGACTTATTCTCCTTGGCGGACCCGGTGCAGGCAAAGGCACACAGGCAACTTTTATTACTAAAGAGTATGGCATTCCGCAAATTTCTACTGGTGATATGTTACGTGCCGCAGTAAAAGCAGGCACGCCTCTTGGTCTAGAAGCCAAAAAGGTAATGGACTCCGGCGGCTTAATTTCTGATGAAATTATTATTGGCTTAATCAAAGACCGCTTACAAGAAAGCGATTGTGAAAACGGCTATTTGCTAGACGGCTTTCCACGCACCATAGGCCAAGCAGACGCCATGCGAGACAATGGCATTGAAATTGATCACGTGATTGAGATTAATGTTGATGATGCTGAAATTATTAAACGCATGAGTGGCCGACGCGCGCATTTAGCGTCTGGCCGAACCTACCATGTGATCTACAATCCGCCGAAACAAGAAGACATTGATGACGTCACTGGTGAGCCGCTTGTTCAACGCGACGACGATAAAGAAGAAACAGTAAAAAAACGCTTAGATGTTTATCACGAACAAACTGAACCGTTAATTACTTACTACCAAGATTATGCAAACAGCAATGATGCCAATGCACCGAAATACAACACGATTCAAGGTGTGGGTGGTGTAGAAGATATTCGCGACCAAATTTTTGCGCATTTGTCGGCTAGTTAAACCGGCTAATTTTTTAACGTTTAAATTGGTGGTTCGGGTTATGGATAGCCCGTTATAGATTCTTCGCTACGCAGACCAATGCTTTGATTACATAACGCATTTCGTTTTTGAGTTTGTATGACTTGTTTTCAGTAACGCTCATAGTATGCCCATAACATGGACACAAGGAAGGTATTTATAGTTACAAAAAACGGCTAAAGGTTGAACTTCTATGCCGCTTTTAAATATTGAATGATGTCGTCTGATTCGTACATCCATTGTACGTCGCCTGTTTCATTTTCAATTCGTAAACACGGTACTTGTGTTTTGCCGCCGCCGCGAACGAGTTCTTGTGCGAATTGCGCATTCGATGTGCTGCGCAATTCGATATCCGCTTCATTTTTTCGACCCCGTAAGAACATCAATACTTTTTGGCAAAAGTAACAATACTTGCTGTAGTAAAGAGCGTGTTTGGTTTTCATGTCTTTATAGAATGGAATTAATAGGGGTCGAATTTAAATGGATGCAGGCTTACAGAACTTCGATTAGCTCTACTTCAAAAACTAATACTTGGTTCGGGCCAATGCTTGCTGGGCCTTGCTCGCCATAGGCGATTCCGGCTGGAATAGTCAGTTTATATTTAGCGCCTTCTTTCATTAACAAAAGGCCTTCTGAAAAACCAGGGATAACGCCAGTCACAGGGAAGTCGACCGGCTCGCCGCGGGCATATGAGCTATCGAATTCGGTGCCATCAATTAGCTTGCCAGCGTAATGTACTTTTACTGTGTTTTCACTGGTAGGTTGCTTGCCTTTGCCTTCGCGCAAAACTTCATACTGCAAACCACTTTCAGTTGTTGTAACACTTTCTAGCTTGCCGTTTTCTTCTAAATGCGCGACACCTTTGGCTAGGTTATCGTCTGACATTTTTTTAAACTTGGCTTGTTGCTCTTGCTGAAAGGTTGCTTGCGCAAGTTGCATTTCTTCAAGAGACATTTGTGGCTCTTTGCCTTCTGTGATGTCACGAAATGCTTGAAACATGGCTTCGAGTTCAATTTCTTCGTTTAAGCCAGAGCGCATGATTTCGCTGGCGGCTTGTACGCCGTACATATAGCCTAACTTGGCTTTTTGCGACTCTAGACTCACACCTTCTGGCTCAGCAGCGGTATCAGCGTCTTTATTCTGTGCGTTGCACGCGCCTAGCATTAGGGCAAGTAACACAACGATGGCATGTTTCATTTTAAGTTGGGTCATAGTTTTACTCTTTAATTTTACTCTTAGTTTTTAATAGTGTTTTTGCAAGACAAATAGATTGTTATTCACTGCCAGAGTTAAAGAGTTGTTTCTCTTGTATCTCTAGACCGTACTGCTCAATAAAATCTTCCAACAAAACAGTGGTTTGTTGCTTACTACCGAATCGGCGAATAGCAACCGTGCCTTCTTCAGCTTCACGCTTACCAATACACAGAATCGCGGGTATTTTTTGTAAGCTGTGTTCGCGCACTTTGTAGCCAATTTTTTCGTTACGCAAATCAACATCCGCGCGCATGCCTGCATTGCGTAATGCGGCCAGCACTTCTTGCGCATAATCGTTGGCGTCGGTCACAATCGTGGCCACCATCACTTGTTGCGGGGCTAACCAAGCAGGTAATGCACCCGCGTGTTGTTCAATCAAAATACCGAGAAAGCGCTCAATTGAACCCAAGATAGCGCGATGTAGCATCACCGGAACTTGCTTGCTGCCATCTTCGGCAATGTATTCAGCGCCGAGTCTACCCGGCATTGAGAAGTCCACCTGAACCGTGCCACACTGCCAAACGCGGCCGATACAATCTTTTAACGAGAACTCGATTTTAGGACCATAAAAAGCACCTTCACCGGGCTGTAGATCCCAGTCTAAACCATTGTCGTTCAGGGCTTGTTCAAGGGCTTGCTCGGCACGATCCCAATCGGCGTCGCTGCCTACACGTTGCTCAGGGCGCGTTGATAGTTTGTAGATAACTTCGTCAAAACCAAAGTCGCGATATACGTCATGTAAAAAGTTAATAAACTCTTTTACTTCTTGTTGAATTTGATCTTCGGTACAAAAGATATGCGCATCGTCTTGTACAAAGCTGCGCACACGCATGATACCGTGCAGGGAGCCCGACATTTCATTGCGATGGCACGAGCCAAATTCAGCTAAACGCAATGGCAGATCGCGATAACTTTTTAAGCCTTGGTTGAATACCTGCACATGGCATGGGCAATTCATTGGCTTGATTGCGTAATCGCGTTCATCGCTGGTCAACGTGAACATGTCGTCGCCAAATTTATCAGCGTGACCTGATTTTTCCCATAGAGAGATGTCGACCAACTGCGGTGTTTTAATTTCTTCATAGCCGCGTTGATATTGCGCTTCGGCCATATAGTTTTGCACAGCCTTATATAAAGACCAGCCTTTTGGATGCCAAAAAACACTGCCTGGTGCTTCATCTTGAATGTGAAATAAATCCAGCGCTTTACCTAACTTACGGTGGTCGCGCTTTTCGGCTTCTTCCATACGGCGCAAATAGGCTTTGAGCTGCTTTTTATCTGACCATGCTGTGCCATAAATACGTTGCAATTGCGCGTTGCTTGAATCACCACGCCAATAGGCACCGGCTAACTTGGTTAGTTTAAAACCGTCGCGTAATACGCCTGTAGAAGGCAAGTGCGGCCCACGACACAAATCTAAAAATTCGCCTTGTCGATAAACCGTAATGGTTTCACCAGCGGGTAAATCAGCAATGATTTCGGCTTTATAGGCTTCGCCTAAGCCTTTGAAGTATTCAATTGCTTCATCGCGACCCCAGACTTCACGCACAATTTCTTCATTGCGTTTCACAATGTCTTTCATGCGCGCTTCAATTTTTTCTAAATCTTCTGGCGTAAACGCTTCTTCACGTGCAAAGTCATAGTAAAAGCCATTTTCAATTGATGGCCCAATAGTAACTTGTGTTTCTGGATACAGTTCTTTCACTGCTTCCGCCATCACATGCGCAGCGTCGTGACGCAATACCTCTAAACCCTCTTCAGTATCACGCGTAATAATTGCCACACTTGCGCTTTCAGTGATCTCACGCGTGAGATCCCATTGCTCACCATTGACGGTGATTGCAACCGCATTGCGGCGCAAACCGCTGCTGATGCCATCGGCAATTTCAAACCCAGTAATTGGTTGATCAAATTGCTTAATCGCACCATCTGGAAAGGTAATATCTATCGACATAATTTGCTTGTGTAGCTATGATTTGTGGCTAATAACGTTTTGTGTTCAATTGCGCATTATTGGCCGCTTTGATTAGCCCTGTATTGTAACGTAAGCGATTCAAAACGACACCACCTATTTAAAAAGCAAGCGGCAAACATTCAATAAATGACAACACTCACTATTACAGCACCCGATGATTGGCATCTGCATTTTCGCGATGGCATTTTTTTACACGAAACGGTGCCCGCCACAGCGCGTTGTTTTAAACGTGCAATTGTAATGCCAAACCTCAGCCCACCGGTGACTGATAAGGCTAGTGCATTGGCTTATCGAAATCGCATACTAGCAGCAGCGCCTGAAGGCAGTAATTTTAACCCGTTGATGACGCTGTATTTAACGGATGCGACAACACCGGCCATGATTAAAGAGGCCATTAGTGCTGAAATACCCGCGGCTAAGCTCTACCCCGCTGGTGCCACCACCAACTCCAGCGCAGCAGTCGATGGTATTGAATCGCTCTACCCAGTTTTTGAAGCAATGAGTGAGGCTGGAATGTTGCTACTGATACACGGCGAGGTAACGCATGCCGACGTGGATATTTTCGATCGCGAAGCACGCTTTATTGATGAACACCTCGCGTCCATTCATGCGCGCTTTCCTGATCTTAAAATTGTGTTCGAGCATATCACCACAGCCGATGCGGCCGATTTTGTGTTAGGTGCCAGCGATATGATGGCTGCCACCATTACCCCGCAACACCTATTATTAAACCGCAATGACTTACTCGTTGGCGGAATTCGGCCACACAACTATTGTTTGCCCGTGCTCAAGCGTAATACTCACCAACAGCGTTTACGAGACATTGTTGCCAGTGGCTCGCCTAAGTTTTTTCTTGGCACCGATTCAGCACCACACAGTCAAGCCGCTAAAGAAACAGCCTGTGGCTGTGCGGGCTGTTACAGCGCATGGGGCGCGCTAGAGCTTTACGCACAAGTTTTTGACGAGTTAGATGCGTTGGATAAACTCGAAGGCTTCGCGAGCCATTTTGGGCCTGACTTTTACGGGCTCGACCGTAACTCTGAAACAGTTACGTTAGAACAAACTGAATGGCAAATGCTAGAATCAATCCAATTAGCAGACGGCACAGCCGTGGTACCATTTTTTGCTGGCCAAACTATTGCTTGGAAAGTGCTTAACTCATAAATTTATACGTGCATATATTATGTTAGAAATTAATCAATACTTTGATGGCAAAGTTGCCTCTATTGGCCTTCATACCGCTAATTTACCTGCCACAGTTGGCGTAATGGATGTTGGAGAATATACTTTTGATACCAGTCAACACGAGGTAATGACGGTTATTAGTGGCAAACTAACAGTCAAACTGCCGGATTCAGACGAATGGCTAGACTATACGGATGGCAATTCTTTTGCAGTGCCCGCTAATTCAAGTTTTGATCTGAAAGTAGCGCAACAAACGGCGTATTTTTGTACTTATTCATAATCAATCTAATAAAAATAAATAACAGCCTATTTAAGGGGAAACGATGAACGAACTTTTCACAATTGCTAATTTAGTCGACTTATTGCTACTAGTCATGCTGCAAGCAGTGCTTGGCTTTGACAATCTTCTGTATATCTCTTTAGAAAGCCAACGCGCACCGGCTGACAAACAAAAAGCCGTTCGCACTTGGGGTATTGCGCTGGCCGTATTATTTCGCATTTGTTTGTTATTTTTATTGCTAAACATTATTGCGGCATTTCAAGAAACGCTGTTCAGCATACAGTGGAACAATGTGCTTGAAGCCACCTTCAATTTGCATGCCATTGTTGTGTTATTTGGTGGGGCTTTTATTATTTATACCGCCACTAAAGAAATCATGCACATGATGACACTTGAAGAAATGCATGCGCAGGAGACCCAAACCAAATCGGTGGGTTCTATCATTTTTTGGATTGTTGCAATGAATGTCGTTTTCTCTTTCGATTCTATTTTAAGCGCAATGGCAATCACCCAACAATTTTACATTATGGCAACCGCTATCTTGATTGGCGGGATATTAATGGTGGTACTTGCCGATACCGTTTCTGATTTTCTACAGAAAAATAGAATGTACGAGGTCTTGGGGCTGTTCATTTTGTTCTTAGTCGGCATTATGTTGCTGACTGAAGGCGGACATCTTTCGCATATGAAGATTTTTGGCAATGAAATTGTGCAAATGTCAAAGACCACCTTCTATTTCGTGTTGTTTATTCTTGTTATCAGTGACATTGTTCAGAGCCGATACCAAAAAAAGCTAAACCGTATTAAAGCCAGTAAACACTAAACAAGCACAGTTTCGCGGTATATACTCAGAGAACAATTATTATACAAAGTAACCAGCTACTAGAAAAAATAGAACATAAGTAGCAAATGAAAAGCCCGGAGGACTGTATGACTGATGCCGACAAATCACTATCAATATTGATTATTTCCAATGATCAAGAATTGGTGGAATCAATTATTTCTAACCCAAAAGACTCGCAACGATTTGTGGCGCGAGAAAGCGTTGGTGAAGCGATCAACGAACAGGGGTTGTTAGACGATAATGGAATTGTGATCTTTGATATTGCAACGGTCGATAACGACGTTGACGCAGCAATTGATCAAACAATCAAAATTAAGCAAGCCGACCCAACACAAATACTCATTATGTTGGGCGATAAAGAACCACTTGCGCTAATACTTAAGTCGAATGTTCAACCATTATTATTCCGCGCATTTAATAAACCATTTAGCCCTGGTCAGCTGGGTTTAGCGTTCACAACGGCTCAATCACTGCACCTTGATTTAGTCGCCAAGCAAGAAGCAGGTGAAGACATTACGGCATTTGGACCTGCTGAAAACAGAATGAATGTTGATACCTTGGCTGATCAGCGCAAACCTAACACCGTTGTATTTGCGGTGATTGGCCTTGCGGTTTTAGGCATTATTGGCTGGTTCTTGTTTGCGGGATCAGGTGATGACGATAATCAACTTGCCCAACAAACACCTCAAAATACGGACTTTGATGCGATTGAAGGTACAGATGATTCAAGCAGCACGATCAGCCGAACCAATGAATTAAATCAACTTGCAGCTGATGCTCTACTAGAAGGCCGATATATTGAGCCTAAAGGTAATAACGCTGTAGAGTATTATGATCAAGTATTAGCAATTGACCCTTATGATTCGATTGCGTACGAAGGCAAGAAGTCTGTGGCTGACTCATTACGCGTTACATTTAGTGATGCACTCGCTGCCGCCGATTTTGAGAAGGCCCTAACGATTGCTGAAGCCTTACAAAAACTCGAACCACTTAATATTGAAAACGATAAATTAAATGATGAACTCAAAGCATCGATTGCTGAACGAGTAAAAACGGTTCAAGCAAGTGGTACAGCTGAAGAAATAGCCGCCACTAGCGCAACATTGCAGAAAATCGAAGACCGCTTTGCGGGCGCTAAATCTGCGTCAAATGCGCTACAAAATGAAAAAGCATTGGTCGCCAAAATCGATGCTGCATTAAATGCAAACAATCTTTACCCGCCTAAGAAAGGCAATGCTTATGGTCTTATTTCAAGCGCTTTGAAAGGCAATAAAATCAGCAAAGCAAACGCAGAACCTCGCATTGCTACGTTGAATGAAAAACTATTAGCGGTTGCGCAAAACCGACTCAAAGAGGATGATTTTGATACGGCGTCAAAACTAAGCGCACTGATTAAACGTACTCATTCTGATAATCAAGAAATCCTCAAATTAAATAAAGCCATTGCTGCACGTAAAGCACAGCTTTCTAAAGAAACTGCTGAGAAAGAAGAAGCTAAGGAGGCAGAGGTTGTTGAAGTTGAAGTTCAAGCCAAACCTGAGCCACCCAAGATTATTCCGGCAAAAATTATTTCTCGAAACCCTCCACGCTACCCAACAAGAGCGGTTAATGCTCAAATTGAAGGCTATGTAACGGTATCATTTTCGATCAATACACAAGGAATACCGTACAATATACAGATTACCGAGTCAGAGCCTAAGGGTGTTTTTGATAAAGCGGCAACGAAATCCGTTTCTAAATGGCGATTTTCACCTGCGCGCAATCAAAAAACTGGCTTACCCGTTGAAAGTAAAATTTCTTCAACCAAGGTCCAATTTAAGCTGGGTTAAAGTGTTATCGCACCTTTGATTAGCACATAACCAAATACCAAAAAGGGGCTCAATATGAGCCCCTTTTTGGTATTTTATTGTATTTTTTATTAACGGCTACTCTTTTACAATTTAATTATTAATCAAGTTGATTAACGACTGAGTAGACGCGTCAAAACTCGTATGACTATTTTCTGAGCTCTCAGTATGTTTGCCCTGATTCGTCTTGAGTAGGGGGTGTAAATCTTTTGCAAGGCGTTTACCTAGCTCTACCCCCATTTGGTCAAAAGAATTAATATTGGCCAGCACACCAGAACAGAATGTTCGGTGCTCATAAAATGCTAATAGCATTCCCAATGATGTAGCATCGAGATGATCAAAAAGAATCGTAGTTGATGGTCTGTCTCCACTGAATATTTTTGCCTTTATTGCCAGATCGCTTAAGCCTTCGCCCCGATGTATACGTTTGACGGTTTCTTCATCTTGACCAGCCAGTAAGGCCGCCGTTTGCGCTAAACCATTCGCAAGTAATTCTGAGTGATGATCGTGCAGTTTATGATCGGGCGTTTTAACAAGAATAAATTCAGACGGAATCAACGAGGTTCCTTGATGCAGCATTTGAAACACAGAATGTTGCACATCAGTACCAACCCCACCCCATATAACAGGTGATGTTTTTTGGTCAACGCGGTCACCATTTTTTTGACGATCTTTACCATTACTCTCTGTTTCAAGTTGCTGTAGATAGTCAACCAATGACCGCAGGCGGTAGTCGTAAGCAAAAATTGCACGCGCCGATACAGCCATGAAATTGCCATAGAAATGATCTAGGGCTGCTGCAATAAAACATATATTTTGATTTAGGTCTTGCTGGTAGAAGTGCTTATCCATTAATGCGGCCCCTTCTAAGAAGGCATTAAATTTCTCAACACCAAGCACAATAATTGCAGACAGCGAGACAGATGACCAGACTGAATAACGGCCACCGACCCAAGTCGGGAATTCAACAATATTATTCACAGGAATTCCAAAGCTCTTTGCATTGTCCACATTCGCGGTTACCGCATAGTAACTATTGAGCACATCGTCTTGGCCATTTTGCTGGAACCACTGCTCAATAGAGCGTAAATTTTTTAACGTTTCAGCGGTACTGAATGTTTTTGATACACCAATTACCAAGGTGCTTTCAACTTGGCATTTCGCAAGCACTGCGACTAATTGATGCGCATCAATATTGCCAATAAAGTGTACGTTAATGTCAGTATTAATTTTTTTCAGGGACTCAAACAACAATTGCGTTCCAAGCGATGACCCACCTATACCAACATGAATAATATCTTTCACAGGAACACTACGTTCATCCAAACTTTGTTTGATTGATACATATTTGCCATTCAACTGGGCTGCGGCTGACTCTGCTTGGTCAATTAAATTATCACCTTGCGGTGTAATACCTTGATTAGTCACATCACGCAACAAAGTGTGCAGCACTGAACGGTCTTCAGTGGTATTTATTTTCTCGCCTGAAAACAA
Organism: uncultured Gammaproteobacteria bacterium; assembly: GCA_964578035.1. Lineage (GTDB taxonomy): Bacteria > Pseudomonadota > Gammaproteobacteria > Arenicellales > Arenicellaceae > Arenicella. The sequence continues at coordinate 22,500 of CAZOBR010000003.1, read as the reverse complement.
CGCATGACGTTGTTCCGCAAACTTTATTTTTTCAGCTAAGCCTATATACGCGTTCAGAATTTCTGAGTTTATATGCGTCTTACTAAAATCAAAGGTTAGACCATCCAGACTGTGTGTAAAATTATCGACTCTTTGATCATCTGAATTAAATAATTGTTTTATACCAAGCTTCGCGTTTTTTGCTAATGACTGCAGTGTATGTAGCGTCATCTCATCCAATGACTCATTATCGTTATTGCGGTTAGATATGTTTGTCATTTTGTTTTTAACATTACTTCAATTAATAAATAGCGCTACTTGCCCGACATGGCAAGAGCTGTGTCTAACATGCGATTTGAAAATCCCCATTCGTTGTCATACCACGCTTGAATTTTAACAATGCCATTTCTAATTCTTGTTTGAGGAATATCAACCACGCAGGATGCTGGGTTATGGTTAAAATCAATGGACACTAGTGGCTGTTCACTCACTTCAAACACACCTTCTCGCGAAGCGGCATAGTCATTAAATATAGTTGTTATCTCGTCAAGGTTTATTTCTTTACTCGGCACAAATGTAAAATCCAATAGTGATACATTTATGGTTGGCACTCTTATCGCAACGGCATCTAATTTTCCATCTAGTTCTGGAATGACCGAACCAATAGCCTTGGCAGAGCCAGTACTGGTGGGAATCATTGAATAATTTGCTGCGCGTCCTCGACGTTTATCTTTGTGATACGAGTCTAATAAATTTTGTGTATTAGTGTACGCGTGAACAGTGTTCGCTAAGCCACTCTCAATCCCCACAGTATCGTTCATAGCTTTCGCAACATGGGCTAGACAGTTAGTGGTACAAGAAGCATTTGAGACAAAACAATCTGACTCCTTCAATATACTGTCATTCACACCGTAAACGACAGTCGCGTCTAATTTTTTTCCAGGAGCCGAAACTAATACTTTTTTTGCACCGGCTTGAATATGCAAATCTGCCTTATCTCTTGATCTAAAGAAACCCGTGCATTCGAAAACAATATCAACACCAAGTTCTTCCCATGGTAATTGAGCTGGATCGCGCTGCATAAATACCGGGATTGTTTGGCCGTTAATACTGAGTGAGTCTTCAGTAAAATCAACTTTCGCATTAAAGCGGCCATGGGTAGTATCAAATTTCAATAAATGCGCATTTGATTCAGTGGGTGCTAAATCGTTAATGGCGACTACTTCAAATTTTTTTTGATAACCTCGGCTATGCTCGTCTTCATACAAAGCTCGCAACACATTACGGCCAATTCGGCCAAACCCATTTATCGCAATTTTAATCATGATTTTTCTTCCTATTTTAAGCAAAACTGTCAGCTCTAAACTAAGTCTGAACTGATCAGCAGTAAAAATTTATTCACTATTCAGTCTAACACGGCGCCATAACGACTAAAAACTTGTGTTCACAACTTAAATCTTACAGTTTAAATCTTTTACACTTTTGATCTAAGCTTTTAACCGCAAGCTCTTAACTGCATGTGATATGCCAATTGATTGCGTGATCCGCATGAACAAATATACGCATTAAAAAAGGCATGCTCACGCATACCTTTTTTATTTAATCTGCTTTATTCAAACAAGCGAGATCTAAACCAACTATGTCAGCCTAGCTAACCTTCAGTCATTGAAATCGTTGGCTGTAATACATTAGCAGATCGAATACCGTCAATCGTTTCAATGATAGAACGAGTTTTGGCTTTCGGATCGACTTTAACAATAACAGACGACTCTGGGCTTTCGGCCTTCATGCGCGTGATTGTTGCTTTAACCGTACGCACATCAACAATTCGGTTTTGTATACGAATTTCATTCAGATCACTGATCTCAACCACGATTGGCTTAGGCGCATCAGGGTTTGGCGGATCATTACTGGCTGGCGGCTTATTCAAATCTAAACCACTTTCTTTTACAAAACTTGCTGTCACAATAAAGAAGATAAGCATGATAAACACCACGTCCAACATGGGGGTGATATCAATATCGGTTTCTTCTTCGTTAGATGCTTTACCTAAACGTTTCATCTACTTTCCTCGTTTTTAATTCTTTTCAGTATCGGTTAATTTTATTCAATTAACCAACATGCTTATCGTCATAATGGTTAGCAATCAATGCCGCTGCATTTTCTTCCAAAATATCTTCAACACGCTTGGCTCTACCAGAAGCCAACCAGTGTAAGAATACAGTCGGTATTGCGACAACTAAACCTAATACGGTTGTTACTAATGCTTGTGAAATACCGCCTGCCATTGTTTGTGGGTCACCAGCACCGTATAAGGTAATGGCTTGGAATGTCTGAATCATGCCCGTTACCGTACCTAGAAGGCCTAGTAGCGGTGCAACAACGGCAATGATTTTGATAAACATAATCCAAGCATTCAACTTCGGCGATTCTTTTTGCATTGCTTCGGCAAGTTTCAACTCCATCGACTCAGGGTCTGAGTTTGGGTTATCTTGATACACTTTAATCACGCGACCTAGCGGGTTGCTTAGCGATGGTCGCTTAACATCCTTCGCCTGTTTTTTCACTTTTGCTTCAACAGCTGACAGCGCCAAAATACGTAAAAAAGCAATCACTAGCGCAATCAAACCTAGACCAATAATTACATAACCAACAATCTTACCTTCTTGTACTTTTTCAAATAAAGTCGGCTTGCGAACGAGGGCCGACAAAATTACACCTTGAGTTGGATCAACCAAGAATGGCGTAATGCCACCAGATGACGATTGTAAGTCATTTGAGTGACTATTAAAGTCACCGCGCATTTGTCGATCTAAAGCAACAAGGCCATTCTCGTTACTGTACGAAGCAATATCGTTGCCGCTGACTGCGTTAAATACGCCAACGCGCGTTACTTGTCTTTCTTGCGCTTCATAAACAGCGTACTTTTTGCCTTCTTCGTCGACTTCAGTACCCACTCTGAAATTGACAGGCGCAGTAAATTTAACAACCTTGCTTTGCTCGGTCATTTCATTTTGCAACTGAACCCATAAATCTTCAATTTCATCAATTGATACTAATGTGGTTAAGCTGGCCATTTTTTCGACCATTTTACGAAGGTTTTCAGAGCGATCAGGATACTGAGCACTAATCAATGATGTCTTGTAATCTTCTTGTGCTTGCGAGGCCGTTAACTGAATAACACCAAACAAATCTTTTAGATCACCGAGCTCTTTTGATAACTCTTCTTGAAGCTCTTCAATTTGTTTTTCGTTAACATTGAACTGCGCATCTAATTGATCACTAATTCGTTCTTGACGAGCGCGCTCGTTTGTCATTGAGTTCAAACGGCCTTGTTCTTTATTTCGCTTAACTTTGAAACGGTTCTCACGGGCACTCAGCTCATTGCGCTCTTTACTCGCTGCACTGTTCACGGCGCGTAACACGCTGTCAATATTCAATGCGTTACCTGACTGGGCATAAACCGGTGCGCTTGCAATAACCGCGACTATCGTTGCAGTTGCGGTTACTAGCATTTTTGCCGACTTCATTGCGCGGCTCAACATGCTGTTGATATTGGAGTTAGTAAACATATTAAATCGTCTCCGGTGCGCTGATCGGTAACCGCATCAGGTCTTTACTTTCTTTGCCTTGGGCAATTCTAATTGATGTTGTTATACCCTCGTTGTACGACGAGTCGAGCTCTTTCCAAACACGCTCTTGTTTATCCCAATAACCAGAGACTTTGCCATCCAGTGTTTGATAATAAAGGCCAGTACGACCAACTTGCAAAATATTAACCGTTAAGTTTTCACCCGACAAAGACAAGGTGTCGCTGTAAACATTAATACTTTTGCCGTAATTATTTTCTGTTGTGTAAGCCTCAAGAACTTGACGAAACCGCTCAGCGGCCGAAATATTTGCGTTTGTTAAGTAACCACGAATACGCTCAACTCGTGCTTTGCGTTCGGTTAACTGAAACGGCAAATCGGCTTCAATAAATTTATCCAAGCCAGCAATCATACGAGTCATTAATGGAACAATTTGACGTTCAATTAACGAAGCATCTTCAATTGATTGCTGTAAATCATTTTTAGCGACTTCTTGTGCTTCAAGTGTTCGACGCAAGCGGTCGTTATACACTTTTAAGCCATCGACAACTTTGCGTTGCTGATGGTATTTGGCAATTATTTTTTCGGTCTTTTCAGATATATCATCGATACGTTTCTGTGAAGCTGCGGCAGCTTTATTGCGACTCAAACCTCGATTAACAATATCATCAGTTTTATCAGCAAACGCTACATTGGGCGCCATGGTTGTTGCAATAGCCGTTGCAAGCAACAAAGTCATGCCTTTAGGCGTGCGTTTTTTCTTTGCGATTACGCTCCGCTTGTTGACTGATTTCAGCACTGGTGTACTCATATTTAACCTCTATTTAACCTAATTAATAGTCAGCTTTTTCTGACCTTTGGTATTTTTACTCTGCACTTAATACTGCTTTTCGATTACTAATTGATTAGTCGAATTACGTTGATTTTGGTTCAACAGCAGTGCTAATAACGATTGGTTTCGCTAACTCAGCAAGTCTGAATTGTTCATTTTTGACATACTGAACCCAATTGCCTGCATCTTTGGCAACTTTTTCATACTTAAGTGCGCGATTGAATGTCTTTTTAGCAGATTCATATTTTTTCTGCTCGAACTGAACCAAACCCAAGCTAACAAGTGTTTGGCCAGTATTGTTGCCTAAGCCACCTTTATTTAAAGCTCTATTGAGTGCTGTTTCGGCTTCTTTCCAGCGGTTCAACGCAATATATGACTGGCCTAACTGGTTGTATAGCTTGCCATTTTTAGCTTCTCGCGATGACGCTGCTTTTGATAGTGGATCAAGCGCATCTTCATACTCTTTGGCTAAATACAAAGCCTGAGCATAGATGCGGTAATTTTTAAGATTTTTCTTCAAAATGCCACTATTGATGCCTTTTTTCATAACTGTGGCGGCTTTATATGGGTTATCTAAACTAAGCTGGAGCGATGCCAACGTAACTAATTCAGATTCACTGGAAAGAAGATTTTGGTCATACAAGGCTTGATACATTGCCGCCATACGTGGCTGGTCATCAAGCTCGTTATAAATACCACCCATGGTTAGCAGGTATGTTTTCTTCGGGTAATGCTGAACCAGTTGTTTTAATACTGGCAACATTTTTCGGAATTGATTTTTTTGGCGATAAATACTGCTTAACAAATTTAGCCAACCTTCTTTAGGAACACTGCCTAGCTCTTCGTATTTTGAAATACCTTTTTGTACATTCGGCAAGGCTTTGTCGTAATTTTTTAATAAGTAGTGTGCTTGGCCAACCAGCATATAGGCATCGGCACTTGGATCCGTTTGCGTTTTAAACCAGTCTTGTGCATACCGAAGTGCTTCACTGTATTTTTCTTGAGAAAAAAGCACCTGCGCAATAACGTATAAAATCTGATTATAAAAACCATCAGGAATACCATCGCGAGTTCTGGTTACTTTTTTGAATTCGCGCAAAGCGCCTGACAGATTATCGCGTGAAAAATAAATATTACCGCGATAATTTGAAACATAGGCTTTCTCAATATTATTAAGGTCTTCTTCACCTGCCAGTTTGTCTAATAGCCGTGTTGCACTGTTGTAGTCTTCAGCATCAAATGCTTCGTTAATTTTTTCAAACGTCTTAATATGCTTTTGACGAATTGATTCAACGCGCTTGGTTTTACGCTGAGATTGTTCTTGTGCATATGCTTGTTGTGACGGGGCAATGCTCACTTCAACACCAACTAATAGTGGCATGACTAAGGCTGCGCTTATTACAGGCTTAGACAATCTTTTAACTAATTTGAAACTGGTCATACTTTTACCTCTTTAAAGGTTCTTACCTTAAAACTTTATACCGCGGTTCTGTAAATAGCAGTCTGACTAAATAGTAATCGGCATAATAAATACGGCGATTACATTCATTAACATTGCTCCATACATAACTCTTACAGCTCTATTATTGTCAGCGGCTTAACAGCCGCCTTCAATTTCGAACTTAATACGAATCGGTACATTTGGCACATCTACTGGCTTACCACCAACTTGACGTGGTTTATATTTATATTTCAGTGCTGCTTTTTTAGCCGCGTTCTCAAACATTCTTGATGAACTTGCCGTGACCATTGGGTCACGAGTGCCGCCACTGGCTGTTACGGTATAGGTTAATTCAACCCAACCGCACAACCCGCGTTCTTGTGCGCGGCGTGGATATATTGGTGGCGCTCGGAAAATAGGCAAATACTCACCATCGTTTGAATTAAAGCCTTTTAAATCACGATTGATGCCCACTTTAACGGCGCCTAACGCTAGGTCAGAATTGATATCAATTTGATCCGGAACAACTTTTACATCAGGAAGGTCAGGCTGCTCTTCAACTTCATCTGGACGATCCGGCTTAGGAGTAATCGTTTGTAATTCATCGTTTGCTGGTGGCTGAGTAAAATCTGGCAGCGTGAGTTCATTGCGCTCTGCTAACTCTGGCTCATCCATTTTAATCAAACCATACATAGCCAAAATCAATCCAAGGGTGACAAAAATTGCAATTACAAATGATTGTATTGATCTAAACATACGACTACTCCGAACTCGTTGCGACATACGGAATTTGAATGCCCGCGTCTTTTAATGCATCAATAACTTTGATAACAGTTTCAGCGGTGGAATCTACGTCGGCTTGAACAACTACTTCACCTTCTGGATTCTCTGCACGCAAACGGTTGATGTTCGCTTTAATTGAACGTGGGTCAATTGTTTTACGATCCAACCAAATCTTATCGTTTTCATCAATCGCCAACAAAATAGTTGCATTGGGTCGTTTAACGGATGTTGCTGCATCTGGTTTTACAACCTTCGCACCACTCTCTTTGATAAAGCTGGCCGTTACAATGAAGAAAATAAGCATGATGAAGACCACGTCTAACATCGGTGTGATGTCAATCTTAGTATCGTCTTCAGTTTTGCTTTTTGATACTCGTCTCATTTAATTCTCCCCGATTAGGGTTAAAGAGTTATTTTAATTTCGCTAAGTTAACGCCCATTGATCAATTAATGATCCAACGTTAAATGCTCGTTTAGAAGTTCACGCTCGGTTTCATACTTACGTTGTAACCAAAAACTCAAAAACAACCCAGATAATGCAGCAACCATTCCCGCCATTGTCGGAACTGTGGCACGTGACACACCACCCGCCATTGCGCGTGCGTTACTCGTACCGTTGATTGCCATAACTTGGAACACTTCAATCATGCCGGTTACTGTCCCTAGCAAACCAAATAAAGGTGCTAGTGCAACACATGCTTGAATCATTGAAAGATTTTCACGCAGTTTAACGGCGACACCCGACACCAATTCTTCACGAATTTGATGCGCTGCCCAAGAATTTCGTTCACTGCGTGATTCCCATTCTTCAATTGCCGCCTTTACCGCTTGTTTATGTGGCCCACGAATATAAAAAATACGTTCGAGAATCATAAACCACATCACAATCAACAACAGTGCGATGAGATACAAAACTGGACCACCCAGTTCCATAAAGTTTCGAATTGACTCGATGATGACTAAAATAAATTCTGGCATCTGATAAAACCTCTATCTCTAATAGTTGCTGGTTAGCTCAGCGAAACCTTCTCGCTGAGCAGCAAAAGTCGAGATCGAGAGCGTTAGCCCTCAATCTGACGTGCAACCATACCGGCTGATTGCTCTTCCAAAATTTCTTCTACGCGCTTAGCTTTACTCGCCGCAGCGGTATGCAGAAGAACGATCGGAATCGCAACCACCAAACCACATACCGTGGTAACCAGTGCTTGTGAAATACCGCCAGCCATTAATTTTGGATCGCCAGCGCCGAATAGTGTGATTGATTGGAAAGTTGCGATCATACCCAATACCGTACCTAGTAAGCCTGCCAATGGCGCGACAACCGATACGATTTTTAAGAACATCAACCAAGACGTTAATTTTGGCGTTTCTTTCATAATTGCTTCAGATAAACGCAATTCAACCGCTTCAGTATCGTTGCTTGGGTTGTCTTGCACCACTTTCAATACACGGCCCAATGGGTTATTACTAGACGGCGAACCAGGGTTCGCTGCTTGTTTTTTAACCGCCGCTGACACACCAAATAAGGTGATGATTTTGAATATTGCGATAATGGCTGCGATCAAACCAACACCTAAGATAATGTAACCAACCAAACCACCTTGGTTAATACGCTCAGTCAGGCTTGGGCTTTCAACCGCGGCACCCAACAACGTGCCTTGGGTTGGGTCTAATGCGAATTGAACAGGGTTGCCTGCAGTAGCACTTGAAAGGTCTGCAGCTTGACTTAAGTAACGACCTTCTGGTTGACGTGGCAACTCAGCGATACCGCCTTTACCATATGTCAAAAATTTACCATCGCCAACTAAGTTAAATACACCAACTCGAATGACGTCACGGTTTTCACGATCACCCGCCGCTGTTGCAACAGGCGCGTTAAATTTAACCACTTTACCTTGTTGCGCCATTTCATTGAACACGGCAGCCCAAACTGATTCAATCTCGGCAGCAGTCACTAACTCGTTTGATTGGTTAGATACTTTCTTAGAAATTTCAGCGAATTTATCACCACGACCTGGGAACTGAGCTGAAATCAACGAGGTTTCAAAGCCTGCTTGCGCCTCACCAACAACTTGTTGAACCGCGCCAAACAACTCTTTAAGGTCACCTAATGAACGTACGCGATTGTTACGAATAACATTCAGCTCTTCGTCATTTTTAGCGTATTCGGCTTCTAATGAATCGCTACGTGCTTCTAATTGCGCGCGCTGGTTGCGTAATTCACTTACGATTGCTGATTTACCTGCGCCAGCGGATGCGAAGCGTCGCTCCATATCAGCCGCGGCCTTGGTTTTTTGGATTGAGCCACTTTTTACTTGGCTAAGAAGTTGATCGATAGTCTGTGCTTGGACAGGAGCGATCGCGATGGTTGCGACAAACGCAACAGCGGTTAATAGACGCTTCATGTTACACACCCTCCGGAGCTGAAATAGGAAGACTTAGCAATTCAGGCGCAACTGTTTTAGCAGCCACTTTAATTGCAGTACGGATATTACGGTTTGTGTCGCTTGGAAGTTGTTTCCATACCTTGTTATCTGTATCCCACATGCCAGACACTTTTTGATCGCGCGTTTGATAAAACAATGCAACACGACCAATACGCAGCATATCAACCTCGATCGCTTCGCCGTTGCCAGCGACATCTAAGGTTGCTTTATACGCTTCATACGAATTGCCGTATTCAGTTTCAGCCGTATAAATATCCATAATGTTGCGAAAACGGTCTGATGTAGAGGCCTCTGGCGCCACCATCAGTGCTTTTAAGCGGCCAATACTTTCTAAGCGTTCATCAAGATGAAATGGCAAGTCTGCTTTAACAAACTGCTCAAGAGCACCCAGCATTTTGTTTAAAAGTGGCGCGACTTGTGGCTCTAAACCTTTCGACTCTTCAATGGAAACAAGAATCTCTTGTCTCGCTTCTTTTTGCGCGGCAATTTGTTTTACCAGTTGATCGTTATAGACCTTTAGGCCTTCGACGAGTTTCAGCTCACGGGCAAATGCTTTATCGACACTTTGGCCGCCAGATGACTGAGCCATCACAGCAGTAGCAGCGGTCGCACTAATGGCAACAATTGCCACGGCTTGACCCACCCAATTCAACACAGACTTTTTCATTTTCAATGTAACCTCTTGTAATGAAATCTATTTCAGTAGATTCAATGATGATCAATATTGACGGATCCTTTGCTGTTTTACTGCATGCCATAAAATAGCAGTCTGTAAAAAACGCAAGACCTATTAATAGTGACCCGTTAAAACTCGAAACATACTCAGCTACTTTTTATATCTCTAATTAACCGATTCAAAATTCTTAAAATAGAACCAGTTTTTTAAAAACAGTATCAGTAAGCGTTTATATGCTCTAAGTTAAAATTTGTCTTTAGCGATTTACTCTATTTGTAACGCTGAGGCTTAACAAAACACAAGCGCAACATTGATAGAATCAATCAACCACGGGAGAGTAAATAATAAAGAGGCAGAAAACGTTCATTAAATTATTACTACTGTTTACACAAAAATTAATTTTGCAAAATTGCAGCGAATTTAATCACATTGGCATAACGCCTCTTAAATTGCCATAACGCCTCTTGCTTATCAAAAAGCAAGAACCGCGTTAACTCCTATAGTGTTACTAATTATTTTTTTAAATAAAAAGTTCGGCAAACTGCCATAACGAGCAAACATGAAAATTTTGATTTCGTGAAAAACAGTGGTCTGAAATATTGGCCTGCAATACTGGCCTAGATAGACATCTATAAATCGCGCTTAAAAAATACTTCCTAGTCGATCTCGTTACTTCTTATTCGTTATTTAACTCTTCTTATTTTTATTTTATAACACACGCACTGTGCTCTTTGGCACTAGGCGAATTACTTAGGCGTTGTCTTAGCACCGCTCTAATGACTTAAGTCTAACTTGAATATTCTTCTAAGCCAACCTTTTTAGTATTCGTCTTTTTGGTTAACGGTATGAGTGCAGCTTGGTTAACGATATGAGTGTAGCAGCGCTATGGCGTTGACCCACAATTGCATTAAATTTATTTCATCACTTAACTGGACGAAATGTTTATTAAAATGACCCACACAAACCCATTAAGACTTTAGCTGTTTTCTCTTTGCGCAAGCGCTCGCTCAAACGCCGTTTTCGCTGAGCTCAATCGCACCAACGACACATCCCGCCCGAGCATGGCAAGCGTTTGATCGATCGAAGGTGAGTTGGTTGAACCGGTTACTGAAATTCGAATTGGCTGTGCAACTTTAGCGAAACCGACTTCGTGTTGATCAACAACCGCTTGCACTGCCGCATGAATTGGCTCTGCTTGCCAAGCATCTAATGCTTCGAGCTTATTAATCAAGGCGCTCATTAGCTCAGGCGTGACAGGCTTAACCCACTTCTTTACGGCGGCCGCATCATAATCATCAACCGGATTGAAAAAGAACTGCGTTTGCGCCACAACATCTAACAGTGTTTTGCAGCGCTCTTGAATTAATGCCACAACCGCAACACTATGGTCATTGGTTTCCGGCACAGTGCCAACTTGCGCAAAATGCCAAGCAGCACGTTCTAGCAATTCCTGCGGGGTAAGCGCTTTGATTTTCTCTTGATTCACCCACAATAGCTTTTCAGGGTTAAACGTGGATGGCGACCGACTCACGTCTTCAACTTTAAATAAGTCTAGCAATTCATTTTCTGTAAACAGCTCTTGATCGCCGTGCGACCAACCAAGGCGCACTAAATAATTCAATAAGGCTTCAGGCAAAAAGCCATCATCACGATATTGCATCACGCTGACTGCACCATGGCGCTTAGAAAGCCGCGAACCATCTTCGCCTAAAATCATTGGTACATGACCATACACTGGCAACGTCGCGCCGAGTGCTTTTAAAATATTAATCTGCCTTGGGGTGTTGTTGATGTGGTCATCACCTCGAATCACATGCGTGATACCCATATCCATATCGTCAACCACAACGGTTAAATTATACGTTGGCACACCGTCTGGCCGAGCGATCACTAAATCGTCAAGTTCGGCATTCGAAATAACAATATTGCCTTTAACAATATCTTCAACCACCACATCACCGTCTAGCGGGTTTTTAAAACGCACGACAGTTGATGGCGAATCACTTAAACCTAACTCGCGACAACGACCATCGTATTTAGGCTTTTGCCCATTGGCTTTTTGTTGTTCGCGCATTTCATCAAGACGATCTTTTGAGCACTCGCAATGATAGGCATGCCCAGAGGCAAGCAAGTCTTGCACAACTTCTTTATATCGATCAAAGCGCTGCGTTTGGTAAAAAGGCCCTTGATCGTAATTCAAACCTAGCCATTCCATGCCATCGAGGATGGCTTGAACCGACTCCTGAGTGGATCGCTCAAGATCGGTATCTTCAATGCGCAATACAAATGTGCCACCATATTGACGGGCATGCAACCAAGAATAAAAAGCTGTGCGCGCGCCACCTATGTGTAAATAACCTGTCGGGCTAGGCGGGAATCGTGTAATCGTCATTATAATTAACTGTCTTTAACAGGTTTGCGTTTAGTCACTTTAAACAAACTCAACAAACTAAAGGTAACCGCCAGCGCGTTGATAAATTGCGCGCAACATCGCGTGCAAGCCATTGCTACGAGTTGGACTTAAGTGATCGGTAAAACCAATATCAGCAATAAAATCTGGCTTGGCATTTAAAATATCTTGCGGTGTTTGATCGCTATACACTCTTAAAACAATTGCCACTAAGCCTGACACAATTGCGGCATCGCTAGCCCCATCAATATGCAGCGTACCATCTTGCATTTGCATATTTAACCAAACTTGCGATTGGCAACCACGAATTTTATTTTCGTCTGTTTTCCAAGCGTCATTAAACTCCGGCAATTGCCTACCCAAGTCGATGACATGTTCATAACGCGCCATCCAATCATCAAAAATCTCGAACTCATCAACCAGCTCTTGCTGGATATCGCTAATTGTTTGCATTAATCCGCTCTCTTGAAATTAGCTAACCTTAGCTTTCAATACGCCAGCGCGAGCCATCCGCACCGTCTTCAACTTTTACTTTTTTCTCAGTTAAGATATCGCGAATCTCATCTGCGCGCGCCCAGTTCTTGTCCGCACGCGCCTGTATTCGCTCAGCGATTAACTGGTCTATTTCGGCCGCATCAACCTCACTGGCAGCACTCACAAACCACTGCTCAGGGTCTTGCTGCAACAAACCAAGTAACTCACCACCTTGCAGCATCGCCGCTTTAACCTGTGTACGCTCAGCCAAATCATCACTGCTGTTCGCACGTTTTGATAAGGCAAACAATTCGGCCAGTGCTACCGACGTATTCAAATCATCCAGCAAGGCATCACGCAAACCTTGCGGCACTTGATCACCAATATCACTTGGCACCGTTATGTCGGCCATGTCACGCAAGGCACCGTACAAGCGATCAAGACTGCTCTTTGCTTGCGCCAACACTTCGTCATTCCAATCAAGAGGTGCGCGATAGTGTGCAGACAGCAAAACATAACGAATGGCTTCGCCAGGTGCGGTTGCTAATAGATCACGAACCAATAACACATTGCCGATCGACTTAGACATTTTTTCTTTATCAACGTTCACAAAGCCATTATGAACCCAATAATTTACGTACTCTTGACCATGTGCGCAGGTGCTTTGAGCGCGCTCATTTTCATGATGCGGAAAAACCAAATCGTGGCCACCACCATGAATATCAATGGTTTTACCGAGATGCGCTGCGCACATCGCTGAACATTCAATATGCCAACCTGGTCTACCGCGCCCCCAAGGGCTGTCCCAACCGGGTTGACCATCTGAGGACGGCTTCCATAATACAAAATCGCCTGCGTCTTTTTTATACGACGCCACATCAATACGCGCACCCGCTAATAGCTCTTCTGGATCGCGTTTAGATAAACTGCCGTAGTCACTGTATGAAGAAACATCAAATAGCACATTACCATCGGCGGCGTAGGCATGGCCTTTGTCAATCAATGATTGAATCATCTGATGAATCTCTTCAATGTGCTCAGTGACTTTAGGTTCAATATCAGTTGGCAACACACCTAAGGCAGCAAGGTCTGCATGATAGGCCTTGGTGTAACGCTCTGAGATAACGGAAATATCAACACCTTCATCCGCAGCCGATTGATTAATTTTGTCGTCTATATCGGTGATGTTACGTGCGTAAGTGACACGTTTATATTGACTGCGCAACACACGCGCTAAAATATCAAACGCCACCGCAGGCCGTGCGTTACCAATATGCGCATAACTGTAAACCGTAGGGCCACAAACATACATCGTCACATGCTCGGGGTCTTGCGGAATAAACTCTTGCTTCTGTTTAGTATAGGTATTGTATAACTTCACGATAATGCTCTAGTCAGACTTCTAAGGGCGAAGTGTAATGGGAAATAATTGAGTTGGAAACAACTCAGTTGAAAATACTCGATTAAAACTGACTCACCGTATTCAATATTATCTGCCGAGGCCGCCAGAGAAATATTTTCGTTCTTTTGAGAACAACAATTTTATTGAAATTAGCACCATGACGGCAAAAATCACGACCATCCATTCCGGCATACTCAAACCAATAAAACTCCATTGCACTTCAGCACATGAGCCGCTGCCTGTCAGCACCGTTTCAAGCATCTCCATTAACGGAAATGCCTCTAACATAAAGGCTAAGTCTGGCCCACATTCAGGCACTTGATCCGCTGGCAAATGCTGCAACCATACTTGACGACCAGCAATTGCTAGACCAAGGGTCGACATGATTGTTACGCCCCAAGCCAAACCTTTAGCCATGATTTTTTTGGGCTTAAAGATGATGCCAAGCAAACAAAATGCCGCGGCTCCCGCTAGACAAGCGCGCTGGAACATACAAAGCGGGCAAGGGTCCAAACCCAACTCTAATTGAAAATAAAAATAAGCGACCGCAATTAAAGCGGCACAGCCCAAAAAGCCCAACCAATACCAGCGCGTATCAATCATTGATTTAACCCATTCATATCAAAGTAATTTGCTTCACCAAATTTGGTAGTGACGTACTGACCGCACCTAAAGCTACCTCAGTATACATCAACCACCAACTGAGCCCATCCTTATTAAGTAGCGCTAACCATATTAAGTAGCACTGCTTCTAATTGAACAGCGTTACTCAGACAATGATGGCCACTCTACAATGTAATCTTGAATACCATCTAAGTCGATGTCGCGAGCAAACCGAACACGATGGCGAACAGAATTACCAGTTTCGTGAATCGTTGAACGATCACCAGCTCGCAAGTGATGCCATTCAGGCAAGGGTTGGCCTTCTAACAACAAACGATAAGCACAAGTCGGCGGCGCGAACTCGGCTGCTTCTTGAACGTTCTCTTTGTTCATTGTGATACAGCTTGGCACACGCGTACTGCGGTTTACATAGTCACTACATTGACAGCTTCCATCGTCGAGCAGGTCACACGCCACATCGGTAAAAACAAGTTGTTCTGTTTGTTCGTCTTGTAATTGTGTTAAACAGCATTTAGCACAACCATCACAAATCGATTCCCACTCATCGTGCGACATCTCGAACAGTGTTTTTTTCTGCCAAAACGGCTCAGACTGACTCATCTAAAGAGCATATCAAGTTTCGGTAATGGCATGCATTATTTTGGGGTGTGCGACGCAATAAATGGCCCCAATGCAGTACGCCAAGCTGCAAGTTTGTCTTCTCGAGAAACCGCAGCATGGGCTGGGCTTGTTGATGGCAAGGCAACCCAAACTATCTGCTGAGATTCCAGCAAGCCTTTAAAATGTCGCATAAAAATTCGCTGCGCGGCTAACCCATTAAAGGCAACCAATTCAATACTTTGACAACGTTTAAACAAACCAGCAAAATCGTTAGGTTGCTCACTCTCGCGCACAATGTTGGCATCGAGGCTTCCTGGCCTTTGACAATCTGCTAGCACATCCCATATCGCCACATTAGCATTCACAATCGCTTCAACCCGCTGGCGATAATTCAGCACCATTTCAAACGGCACAAGTTCCGACATAATCCACCAAAATGCATTTCGCGGGTTTGCATAATATTGTTGGCGATCTAAAGAAACCTGCCCTGGCATTGACCCCAAGATTAGCAACTTAGGGTTGCTTCTCGATAACATTGGGAAAGACATACCAAGCTAGGCTTGCGCCAATAACACAACCATTTGAGATATTTTTATTTGAACGTTTGGAGAAAAATCCGGAATCTTTGCTTCGATCTGATAGTAGTATTCATAAAAACTTTCTTCATTATTGGTCATTTGATATAACTGCAAGCGAGCGCAATGGTAGTAATCGTCTTCAATCTCTTTATAGCGCGCCGCATCGATCTTGCTGCGCGCGGCACCGAAATCACCGTCCTCCAACATTTGCTCAAACTGTTCTACAAAACTCGACTCATAATCTATATCTGCCCCATCTAAAAAGACCAATTCACTATCTTGTTCGTCATAACCGTCTTCATCTGATTCATCACTATTCTGTTTGCTCTGATCCGGTTTCGGCGTGTCCACAAAGTCGAAGTACGGCACTCCCGCAGAAGAGTTTTGCATCTGGGTTTTAACCACTTCCATGATCGAATGATTTTCAATGTCGGCATACTCCCGATCTGACTTAAGTTTAGGCTCAGCAGGACTGACCTCAAGGCGAGATTTTTCAAACTCAAGATCACGACCACTACCAAACAAATTAAGCGACTCAATCAATGCAGCCAAACGTTGACGAAAGATGAAAGACAAGACACCAACAATAGCCGCCACCCATAGCATAATAACCAACCAACGAGGCAATCCGCTTGGTGCTTTGTTAGCCGTTGTATTAGCCGTTGTATTAGCCGTTGTATTAGCCGTTGTATTAGCTATTGTACTTGCTGCTGCATCAAGTGTCGGGCCAGCACTTTGAACAGGCGTATCCGCTTCTAACAATGCGACATTATCCACCTGGTCCAAACCTTTTAACGCAGCGACTTTCTCTTCTAAAAACGCAATCTTTTTATCTTTGCGGATAAGCTCTTGAGTTAAATTGCCAACCGTTTCAACCAATGAGCCAATGATCTCTTGGGATTTAGCATCACCGCCTAATTGGCCTGAGCCATTAACACTGGCCGCTTGGTCAAGATTAGTTAGCTGAAATGGCGCGACTGGTTGCGCATTATCTGCTAACTCTCCAGTTGAAACACTCGATGAAACAGGCTCAGCATCTTGGGACTCTGCTGACGTTGCTAGGCGCGTCAGCTCAGGTTCAACCGTGGTTTGCGGTGTCACCAGCAACTGATTCACAGCTTGACCAGACAAAGAGTCTAATTGTCTTTTTGCTTGCGCGTCACTTAACTGAGAAACAATCGCGGCACTCGGGATTGTTAAAAAAGAACCCGCTTGTAGTGTGTCAATTGACTTGCCAGCGAAGGCTTGCGGGTTTGCCTGATACAACCCCCACATCATTTGATTTATCGAAACCCCTAAGGCTTTATTAATACGCCGTGCAACTCGCCACAGCGATTGACCGTCAAGCACAGCACCAAAGGTATTAGCAACTTGCCCTTGCTGTGCCCATTCATATGGGCCCATCACACTGCCTGCTGAGTTGGCTATGCTCACAAGGCCAACATTCGCTGCATCTGTATTAGTAAGTTGCGGCGTATTAACACTGGGCGTGTTATCAACACCTTGACGAGCAAGCGCTGACGAAGGCAATAAATCGAGCAAAACAACAAAGTCTTTAGTAACCGCGCTGCCATTGTCGATTAGCTCCAATGTAAAACTTAAATACGGCTCATTAACAACACCGAGTGAACTTATACGAATAGCCAACTGCGAATTTGAGCGATCTATTGCTGCTTGCATTTGTTGCGAGGCATTCGTCGGAAGATCATTTTGGGTTAGCTTTACTGATAATGAGTTTGGGTCTTCAACGTTAAACAGAGGAATACGCACAGACAACGCTTGACCAATATAAGACGATGACACAGCGGCACCCACACCTAACGCATACGCACTGGTTGAGTAAAACAACAGCCAAACCAGCAAACTGCTGGCGTATAATCCCTTATACAAACACGACCCTTTCAAACACGATTCTTTGCACAAACAAGCGACTAAACTTTGCGTATACGCAAAGAAAGTTCGCGATGTCTTATTTACTCTTTTCCCCATATGCACTCATCGACCATCAATAATGTTAACTGATCACTCCAGCACCGATCATTAGACTCGGCAATGATAACAAGCGCAACTAAGGATTAGTATAGACCAAAGACCATAAGCTTATTCAATCAGGGTGCTTTAGAAGACGCTCTGTCTATTTAACTAGTTAATGTCACCAACATTTGCGATATTCGTGTGCGAAGCTTGAGATCAAACAAGGGAATATCCGCTTCAATTTCGTAAAAATAATCATAAAAACCGTTCGTATTTTGCATTGCGTGCAAAATTTGCAATCGTTCACAGTGGTAGCGATCAATCGTAATTTCCTTATTATCACGAGTGAAATCGAGTAATTGGCGTGCAAATGCATAATCTGGTTTCGCCAATAAACTCTTAAAATGTTCTGAAAAATTTAGGTGGCCTGAATCACCATCCTCGTTGTCACTTGTTGGCTCTGTCTCTGAGTCAGTCTGCTTTGTGCTGTGTAACTCAGACATTGAATCGTACGACGCCATCTCTGTGTCTACATCGATACTGGCTGCCGCGATCTGCTGGGTGACCGCAGTCAATGTCGAATAATCTCTAGGTTGTCTTACAGCCGGACTAAAATGTTGAATGGATGCTTCAGTGTTTACTTGGGTTTTCTGTTTGCTTTTGCTCTTACTTTTAGTTTGCCGCTGGTGAAAAAAGTAAGCCGCAACACTAAGGCCGAACAAAGCCAGCGAAATCAACCAAAACAATAGGTTACTCGAAGCGTCAGCGTTGGAGTCACCAACTAATTTATTACTTGCTTCTGTTGTCTGCAGTGGCTTTGGAAGGTTTACCTTCTGAGCAACCGGTTGGTTTTCTACAACGCTAAAAGACTCAACATTGATATCACTAGAGGGCTCTTTGTTCGTTGCGAGATTAGAGGCGACCAAAGGCTCTGATTCAATCACACCAATCGTTTGCTGTTCTTGTGGCTCAATTTGCGCTGCCTGCTCGATAACGATAGGCGATACCAATTCTTGCTCTAAGGGCTCAACAACAAGCTCCTCACTCTGTTCGATCGCCTGAGTTTGATAGGATTCAGGCAAAAGAGCGATCTGATTAGATGACAAACTATCGAGTTTTGCTTTCGCTTGCGTATCACTAACTTGTGATGCCACACTCGCATCGGGAATATTCAGTATCAAGCCAAACTGTAAGCTGTCTATCGATGCCCGCGAAAATGCAGCCGGGTTTGCTTGGTATAAACTCAGCATCATTTGATTAATCGAGACACCCAATGCTTTATTAATTCGCCGCGCAACGCGCCATAACGATTGTCCGTCCAGTACAGGCCCAAAAAACTTAGGTATATTTTCAGCTTCTGCCCAATCATACGGCCCCATTGTGTCGCTACCACTTAGCTTAACTAACTGTGCGCCCGATGAGGGTGCCGGAACATTGTTCTCAGGCGCTGACGATACACCTTCTGGCGAGACATCTAATAACATGCCAATTTCTTTTATCAGCGTATTCCTGCCCTCAGTCACAGCCAGAGAAAAACCGACATAGGGGTCATTAATGATGCGATTCGAACTAACGACTATCGCAAAACCAGAATCATTGCGCTCAAGTCGCGCGGCAAACACATCGGACACTCTAGGCTGTGCGTCCTGAGTCATCACCTTAATCTCTAGGGAATCTGAGTTTTGAACACTTAGAAGCGGAACTTTTATCGTGGCGATTTGACCAAGATATGAATCCGAAGAAGCGGAGCCTAACCCGAGCGCATAAACATTAGAAGTAAGTCCACCAAGCAAACAGATGAATATGAAGAGCTTCAGCTTTAATAGTAAGAGCTTCAGCTTTAATAGTAAGAGCTTCAGCTTTAATAGTAAGAGCTTCAGCTTTGGCAATAACAGTTTCAGCTTTGGCAATAAATCATGACCAATACAGCCCCATTTCTGGCAGAGCTGTTGTCGCGCTTTAGCAGTGTGTTTATTCTTCACAAAAAGCTCCAACCAACTTAAATTGCAAAGCCAAACTTGCCACACACTGAAATGCGAGCTTAGCCTATTTCATTTTTTGTTATCAGCACCTATAACTGTGCTTTGCTATTTTTGCGTTACCCCGAACATCAACGCAAAGTAATAACAATCACGTTAGGACACAGTAAATACGATCTTTAACGAATTTATCTATTTCCCTGAAAGCGATTAATTATTATTACTTATACTGAAGCAATATATTAAACCAAATTAAATAAGGCTAGATAAAAATTGTTAATTGTTGTTGCTACGCTCTTTTAACACAGCAACTGCTGGCAACTCCTTGCCCTCTAAGAATTCTAAAAACGCACCGCCGCCGGTTGAAATATAGGAAATATCATCGGCAACACCATACTTATCAATGGCCGCGACCGTATCGCCACCGCCGGCGACAGAAAATGCCGACGATTCAGCAATTGCCAACGCTAAGGCTTTAGTGCCTTCACCAAATTGGTCAAATTCAAAAACACCAACTGGGCCATTCCAAACAATGGTGCCCGCGCCTTTTAATAAATCGGCAAACTGCTCTGCTGTATCTGGGCCAATATCAAATATCAGATCATCGTCTTGTACATCACCAACGCCCTTTAACTGCGCCACTGCATCCGATGAAAACTCTTTGGCGCACACCACATCAACTGGCACAGGGATCACGCCATCAGTGTCAACGGCTTTACGGCTTAGATCATTCGCGTCACCAATCAAATCAGGCTCGTACAATGACTTACCCACATTATGGCCCGCTGCCGCAATAAATGTATTCGCGATGCCACCACCAACAATAAGTTGATCAACTTTTTCAGATAACACATCAAGCACGGTTAACTTGGTTGATACTTTTGAACCACCCACGATTGCAACAATGGGTCTGGCAGGGTTATCCAGCGCTTTTGCCAAGGCATCTAACTCATTGCTTAACAACGGACCTGCACACGCAACTTTCGCATATTTAGCAACGCCATGTGTTGATGCTTGCGCTCGGTGCGCGGTGCCAAAAGCATCCATCACATACACGTCACACAAAGCGGCGAGTTGTTTGGCAAGCTCATCATCATTGGCTTTCTCGCCTTTGTTAAAGCGCACGTTCTCACATAAGACTATTTCGTCTTGATTCAGGGTCACGCCGTCAAGCCAATCGCGCTCTAGCCGCACATTTACACCAAGCAGCTGTTGCAAGCGATCGGCAACAGGCTGCAATGATAAAGCTTGATCAAACTCGCCTTCTGTTGGGCGACCAAGGTGCGACATCAACATTAATTGGGCGCCTTTTTCCAACGCCATTTTAATGGTTGGAATAGATGCACGAATACGTGCATCATTTGTGACTACGCCATCTTTTAGTGGCACATTTAAATCTTGACGAATAAGAACACGCTGCCCATCGAGCGTTAAATCTTGCATACGAAGTGGTGACGACATTCTTTTTTAACCTTCTAAACTATTCACTGTCGCGATGACATTTTCTACTGTAAAACCATAGTGATCGAACAACTGCTCCGCTGGCGCAGATTCACCGAATGTTGTCATACCAACAACGGCGCCCTGCAAGCCAACGTATTTATACCAGTAGTCTGCAATGCCCGCTTCCAGTGCCACACGCTTGGTCACTGAGCTTGGCAATACCGACTCTTTGTAGGCGGCATCTTGCACGTCAAAACGATCCGTTGATGGCATTGACACAACCCGAACAGCGTTACCTTGCGTTTCTAACTCCGCTGCGGCATCCATTGCCAAAGCGACTTCTGAGCCAGTGGCAATCAGCAATACATCAGGCGTGCCAGCGCTGTCTTTTAGTATGTAGCCGCCCTTTTCGATATTAGCAAGCTGCTCGGAATCACGCTGTTGGTGTGGCAAGCCTTGTCGTGAAAACACCAAACTACTTGGCTGGTCAGTGACTTCACAAGCGACTTTCCACGCCACCAATGATTCAACTGCATCGCACGGTCGCCACAAAGACATATTTGGAATCAAGCGCAAGCTAGCAACGTGCTCAATAGGTTGATGTGTTGGACCATCTTCGCCTAAGCCAATAGAGTCGTGCGTTAGCACATAAATAACAGGCTGTTTCATTAACGCGGACATACGCATGCCGTTGCGCATATAGTCGCTAAAGACTAAGAATGTACCGCCGTATGCTTTAAAACCACCATGCAAAGCGATGCCATTTGAGATAGCCGCCATCGCAAACTCACGCACACCAAAATACAAATAGTTACCCGAAGCATCCTGCGCGGTAACACCTTTTGATTCGTCCCAAATTGTGTAGTTCGAACCCGCCAAGTCAGCCGAACCACCAATTAGTTCTGGCAATAGCGGGCCCAAGGCATTCAAAGAGTTTAAACTGGCTTTGCGCGTGGCGAGTTTGGCAGCCGCTTGGTCTGCCTGCGCTATTAACGCCTTAGTCGCACTCTGCCAATTGGCTGGCAACTCGCCATTCATACGGCGAGCAAACTCAGCAGCTTGCTCTGGGTTGGCGGCTTGATAAGCATCAAAAGTCGCTTGCCATTGCGATTCCGCGCTTGCGCCTTTTGCGTTCGCATTCCAAACATCAGCAATATCCGCAGGCACTTCAAATGGGGCTGCATCCCAGCCTAAGCGCTCACGCACTAAGGTGATTTCATCCGCACCCAGTGGTGCGCCATGACAGCTTTCGCTGCCTTCTTTATTTG
>CAZOBR010000002.1:0-65074 GCA_964578035.1 uncultured Gammaproteobacteria bacterium | reverse complement strand
TAACGATATGTGTTCAGCAGCGTGCCAACGGCACGTCTCGCTGTAAGTTCTTGTTATGTCTCTCAGTCCCCATACCTCGCGTATATCGACTTCCATTCTCAGCACCTTCTTTAGGCTGCACTTTGCTTTTCCTCGATTCTGAATAAAATGACTAAGGTAGAGAGGCGGGCCTTCCTAGCTTTGCCGTAAGACGGACTTCACGTCTTAATGAAACCAGGGTTCATACGCGTGAAGTCCGTCTTACGGTATCAAAAAGAAAGTCGGATGGCCAGCTTCCTTATCGTCTTTTAATTTAGCACCGCGGGGCGGCACGCCCGGCGGTTTGACCTTTTGGGTTAGAAGTAACCCAACATATTCTTTCTACTCGGTCTCTCACTGCAGACATAACAGCGAGTTTTAATGGGAAACCTATTAACAAAATGTCTTAAAACCAATGTTTGTCGACCTATGCATTTGATATATCTATACAAATTATCCATTATCTTCTCTAGTCAAGAATGTTAATGAGCAGTGCGCTCACTATCACTATTTTTAAAATCCTCTTAAGTCATTGAAATAAATAACAAACTATAAAATGACTATAAAAAATAGGTTTCCTATTAACAAACTTACGAATATCCGCTTCGAGTATACAACGCCCATCCACGGGTTTCTAATTCGTCTCAAAATTGCTCTATGCCGCTCGCTTATATTGCCACCAAAATGCCAGGCCTTGCGCGTTTAAGCCTGCATCGAGTTTGATCCAACTTCGTACCAAACCTTCGTCTAACTCAGGCAATTCATTTAGGCAGCGTTGTACCAAATAATCATTAACCGATTGAGTTAAAGTTTGCTCAAATTGATCGCCCGTTTCACTGGCTTGTTCTGTCAGCATGACAAGGTCGTCAATTTGTTCGTGCAAGCCGGCAATGATTTTGGCAGTAGGTGTTACTGCACTATAGTGGGTTAAGTATAGCGTTTCAGGCTGATGCGCCATTACCTTATCAATCGACGCGTGTAATGCCTCAGGGTTAAATTGCACTGGTGTGGTGGTTGGCGCGATATAAGCATGAGTGTCACTGCGTAATGCTTTATAACCTACGCCTAAGGTATCGCCAGTGAATACACTTTTGGTGCTACTGTCGACAATACAGTGATGGTGACTGGCATGACCTGGTGTATCAATAAAGGTCAGTGGTCGCCCATCAAAATCAATCGTGTGATTATCCTCAGGTTGAATAATGAGCTCTGCATTAATACCACCAATCTCACCATACAGTTCTTTGAATTTGGCTTCCCCATAAACAGCCGATGCCCCAGCAATGAGTTTGCTTGGGTCTTGCATGTGGCGCGCGCCTTTTGGATGAACAATCAGTCTGGCATTTTTGCATAAGTTCATCAAAGCGCTTGCGCCACCCGCATGATCTAGGTGAATGTGCGTCAAGATAATAAAATCAACATTGTCATAGCCTAAGCCAAGTTCAGCTAAAGCCGATGCGACTTGCGGAACCGAATACTGTGTGCCGGTGTCGATAATCGCAATTCGATCGTTTTGTTTGACTAAATGAATCGAGGCAAGCTCTGGTTTGTGATAAAGCGCGTCAATTGTGTAAATTCCGCTTTCATTAATTGTTTGCAACATAAGTGGGTTGAGTGTTTTTGTTTAGGTCTATAATAGTAGACTAGTTTGCTGACATTGTTGATGCTTTATTCAGCACTGCTCGACGATAGTTTTATGTCAAAAACAGTTAGCAAACTGTGAAAATTCGTAAAAAACCGTCTGAACCAACAAAATTTACGCAATTGCGTGTAAGTATTTATTGTGAATATGGTTCTTTATAAGTGTATTAACCAAAACACATAATTTTACTGAGGATTTAACCCCGCTATGAAACACACTAAAATTGAAAAAACTCTTGGCTCTGCAGTTGCATCTTCTGTACTAGCCGCCGCATTAATGAGCGCCTCTACAGTCGCGGTTGCCAAATCAACTGAGCGTTGCGGTGATATCGTAAAAGGTGGCAAAAACACTTGTGCGGTTACGTCACTTGGTATTTCATGTCAAGGCAACGCAACTGAAGACAACATGCCAGGTGCATGGATTAAAGTACCAAAAGGCACATGCGGTAACATTGTCGCTATTTGCGCAGGTACTGCTGAAGCACCAGAAGGCACTAAAGAGAAAAAGCTTGCAAAAGCCTGTGCTAAAGTTGCTGAGCAAACTGATGAGTCAGTTGTTGGCGGCCGCTTAGTAAACAGCAAAGGCGAGCCGATCTAGACAAAATTTGCTAGACAGCATTTGGTGGCGCCACTTTTCATGTATTGATAAATAGATGAAGTGGCCTACACAAAAAATGTTAAAGTGAGAAAGGTGATGTGAATCACCTTTTTTGCGTTTTACATGCCAATGTATTGTGATCGCATATGAACATTGGCAACTTTCAATCAACAAACTAATGAGTAGTTAATAATGAGTTCAAAAACAACTGTTTCGACAACCGCTGCCGCAATTTTAGCAGCTGCTTTAATCGCTAGCCCTGCAACTGCACACGCCGGTAAAGAGGGTTATGAAAAGTGCCAAGGTATTGTAAAAGCCGGTCAAAATGACTGCGGTGCAAATGGCCATGCATGTGCTGGTTATGCAACCGTTGATAATGACCCAAATGAATGGGTTTATATGCCTGAAGGGCTTTGTGACAAAATAGTAGGTGCATCCGTAAAGGCGCCTAAAAAGTCATCTGAAAAAGACAGTTAAGACGAGTCTATTCAACAGATAAATAAACCGGTGGGGAGTTTTCGTGAACACTGGAATAGGTATACGCCCTGAATTATTTGATTCAGTTTTTACCGAGCAACCTGCATTTGGTTTTTTAGAAGCCCACTCAGAAAATTACTTTGGTGAGTCTATTTCGCGCGCTAAGCTGCTTGAGTTGCGCGAAAACTACCCAATTTCATTACACGGGGTGGGTCTTTCATTAGGTAGGGCAGATAAGCTAAATGATGAGCATTTAGCGCAACTAAAATCCCTGGTCGATCAGGTTGACCCACTCTTAGTGTCTGAACATTTAGCTTGGAGTGCGTATTCACATCAACACCTGCCCGACTTATTACCATTGCCACTCACCAATTCTGCGCTTGATATTATGTGCGCGCATGTAGATCAAATGCAAAACGCGTTAGGCCGGCAAATCTTAGTTGAAAACCCATCTAATTACTTGTTGTTTGACCAGCTGCAAATTCCAGAACCAGACTTTTTAAATGAGTTAGCCAAGCGCACAGGTTGTGGTTTATTGATGGACATCAATAATGTACATGTTAGCGCAACGAATATTGAGCGTGATGCTTATGAGTATCTTAATGCGATAAACAGCGAGGCTATTGGCCAGTACCATTTGGCTGGTTACACTGAAGTCACCCGTGAAGTACAAGGCATTACGGAGACCGTGTTAATCGACACGCATAATCACCCTGTTTATGAACCGGTATGGCATTTGTTTGAACATGCCATACAAAGGCATGGTAAAAAGCCCACCCTGTTTGAATGGGATAGCGATTTTCCTGATTTTTCAGTACTGCTTGAAGAATGCGAAAAGGCCGACGTTATTATTGCCAGCAATGCAAAGGTTAACGCGCCTAAAGCAGAAAATATTGACCAAACCATCGGTAATACAGATAGCGCGTTGGGTGATTATCAAGCTCAGTTTTTACAAGGCGTTTTATCATTACATGCCAGTTTACCGAATGCAGTTGAAACACATCAGCACCGATTATGGATATATCAAAACAATGTTTTTGCGGCACTGCAAGATTATTTAGTTGGTGTATACCCTGCTGTAAACGGTGTTGTTGGTGACGCTTTTTTTAAGCAGATTGCACAACATCATATTCAGTCGATGCCGCCGTCATTGGGTGATATTCATTGCTATGGCAAGCAACTGTATCAAGCGTTTGCGCATTTTGACGGTTTAAACGACTTGCACTATTTGTATGACTTAGCGGAATACGAATGGGCGCTTCATACCGCGTATTTTTGTGTTAACTCAACTGCGATTAACCCTGCTGAAGTAGCGCAAGAAGAACTACTATCAATGCCCGTGCGCTTTAATAGCAGTGTGGTATTGATTGAGTCGAGCTACCCAATTTATGAAATTCACCGGCAATCATTACCTGATTATGATGGTGAAATTTCAATTGATCTGGCGCAAAGCCAAGACAATTTACTGGTATTTAAGCGCGACCATGCGGTGCAAACCAAAGTCTTAGGTCAAGACGAACTGCATTTTTATAAATTTTTAGAAAAAAGTGAAAATTTATTGCAAGCAATTGAGGGGGTAAGCGGGTCTCTTATACCAGAGACGTTATCAATGCTCCTGGGTTCTGTTTTTACAGATCAGTTATTAGAGCCTTATATCGAAAGTGATTGAGTGTAAGTGCATAATTTAATATTGTCAGGGTATCGAAAACAACATTAACAGGCAATAAAATGAAAAACCTTTTCCAATCATTCAATAACTTCTGCGCAACGATTGTTTCGCCACTCGCAAATGTGTGGGCCAGAATTTATATAGGCTTAATTTTTTGGCGCTCAGGCGTTGCGAAGTTCGATGACCTAGAAGGCACGGTTGAACTATTTGACCCAGAGGAAGACGGTGAATTTATTATTTCATTTTTACCTGAATCAATTCCACCAGAGATCCCAGCGTACTTAGCGACGTTTGGTGAGTTAATCCTACCAATTTTACTTTTTATTGGTTTGTTCACTCGCATCGGCGCTCTTGGTTTATTCATTATGACCATCGTAATTCAGTTCTTTGTTCCCGGTTTCGAGGACAGTCAGCACTATTTATGGATGATCGTACTCGCCTTGCTGATCGGGCAAGGTGGCAACAAATTATCTCTTGATAATTGGCTCCTCAAGCTAAAGCAGTAATACCGTTTATCCCCCCCATCATCCCCTTTGGTATTCTGCATTTTCGCCGCTTGCTAGAAATAGCAAGCGGCTTTTTTTATGCCCATGGATGGGCGGTATCCTGAGAGTGCAGGAGCAACTTTCAGGGTTATGTTCATGGATGGGCGGTATCCTGAAAGTGCAGGAGCAACTCTCAGGGTTATGTTCATGGATGGGCGGTATCCTGAAAGTGCAGGAGCAACTCTCAGGGTTATGTTCATGGATGGGCGGTATCCTGAGAGTGCAGGAGCAACTCTCAGAGTTATGTTCAGGATGAACGGACAGACTTTTGCTCCTGCAAAGTCTGCACTTCCACCATCCATGGCGGTCGTATCGCGAGTGCATGGACTAGGTCTTGGGGTATGCACAGGAGCGGCGTCTATCCGACCAACAAGGATTAATTTTGATGTAAACTGCTGAGGATCAAACCTTGCAGTGTTGATCTGCGCAAACAACCCCACACCAACCCCCACTCAAGTTTGCTAAACTCAAACCATGCCATCTTCAACACCTTATATCGGCCGCTACGCCCCCAGTCCAACTGGTGATCTACATTTAGGGAATTTACGTACAGCCCTAATTGCATGGCTGCATGCGCGACTTAATCACGGCCAATTTTTAGTTCGAATGGAAGACTTGGATACGCCTCGTACGGTTGCAGGCAGTGCAGATCAAATCTTATTCGATCTAGAATGGTTAGGGCTTGATTGGGACGCAGATGTTGTTTATCAATCCGAGCGAACGGAACTCTATCAAGATGCTCTCGAAACATTATTAAACTTAGGTCTAAGTTACCCTTGTTTTTGTTCTCGTAAAGATGTGCAACTCGCAGCCAGCGCGCCGCATGGCAAAGTAGGCGTTTACCCAGGCACTTGCAGCAATTTATCAGCTGAACAACAAGTGAAAATGCGCCAGAAAAAACCGCCAGCAATGCGTCTGCGCGTTAATGCAGAGTTAGCGAATGAGTGTGGGGATTTTGTGATTCGGCGTGCTGATCAATTATTTGCCTATCAACTAGCCGTGGTTGTAGACGATTTAGATCAGTGTGTCACAGATGTTGTTCGAGGCCAGGACTTACTTGATAGTACAAATCGCCAGCAGTTTTTGGCAAATAAGCTTAAGCCTGTATCCATATCAATTAACTATCACCATGTGCCATTGATGAATGACCAATCCGGTAAGCGTATGGCCAAGCGAGACGGTTCAGAATCGGCACAACAATGGCGCGAATCAAACAAAAGTGCGGACGTATTGGTGGGTAAGTTTGCGCATGACCTCGGCTTGATTGAGTCGAATAGGCCAATTAGCACGCAAAAACTGTTGCAAATACCAGACATGCTGGACAAAATGCATAAAAAAATCATAGATAATTGCTAGTACACGTTGACAAGTCATCATTAGAGAGGTAATTTTAAGTCAAGCTTTTACTTGCGATGTTGCATCTCCAACCCATGCGCATTGCAAGTTATTGGGGGGGGCTAACGCCCTTCATTCCGAGGCCCTTCGAGTACCCCAACCCACTCGGAGGGCCTTTTTTTTGACTATTTTTTATCTTCGTTAATCAAAAAGTCGCCGGGGCCGCGCAGGGGTTCCCGTTCGCGTATTTCTCTAAATGGGTCATTCTCTGATATTTCGCCATGTTCTGCGGAATGTTGTTTTGCAATATCCTTTTTCGTTTCTGTCGTTTGCCGTGTTGATCTTTTTGCACTTAGAAAATGAAACAAAGCATAAATAATCACGCCTGCGCCCAGTGCTAACCATTTAATTATAAAGCTCATGCCGGTTGCTGAGCCATCGTTTTGTAGGCTGGCATGTTTCAAGTAATCCGCATGTACACTGCCAACCAAATAAAGATAAGCAAATAATATCAGCGTTGAAACAATAGAAACTTTGTATTGTTTCCAAATCAGCGCGACAAATGCTAAACGAAAAGCCTGTTTAAACATTGTGCCTTCCGTTTGCGCTGTGGCTTAAGCTGCTTGGATAGGGTTTATTTGCAAGTGTCATGACTTATTCGAAAAGCTCGGTTATATCAAGCTTAACTAAAAAAATTTATACCAAACAGCGCCAATACTGCCAGCAAGCCTTTTTCACGAACAGAGCTTTTGAGTTTGTCTTCTTCTTCTTTAACAACTATTTCAAGGTCTTGCTGCGAGAAGTCAGCAGGGTTACCACCAGCCACAACAATTCGAGTACGCGCGCGTTCGATTGCCTTATTGCGAATAATGCGTCGATACTTGCGCGGAATATCGTTTAGAGATGGAAGTTTCTTCATTGCACGTATTTTAACAGCTAAAGAAACGCATATTGGTAGATTTTTGCAAACAGCGTCACGCAACCTGTGGCGATTTATTTGTAGTGATTATCGTTAGGTACACAGCGTGAAGTTTGGTAAAATTACCCCCCGCTATAGATTGACGGCTAAATTGGCTATTCCGGCTAATTAAAAAGAAATCAGAGCTTAAAAAGAAACCAGAGCAAGCATCATGACTGACCGCAAAGCAACTGTTGTTCGCGACACCAGTGAAACTAAAATTTCCGTTAAGCTAAATCTTGACGGCACAGGCAAGTGCAATTTCGACACTGGCGTTCCGTTTCTTGAGCACATGATGGATCAAATTGGCCGTCACGGTTTGATTGATTTAGATATTACTTGTAAAGGTGATTTGCATATCGATGATCACCATACCACTGAAGACATTGGCATTACTCTAGGCCAAGCGTTTGCAGAAGCGCTGGGCGATAAAAAAGGTATTCGCCGTTATGGCCACGCCTATGTTCCGCTGGATGAAGCGTTGAGCCGAGTAGTCGTGGATTTTTCTGGCCGACCAACCTTAATGCATCGCGTTGATTACCGTCGTGCACGCATTGGCGGTTTTGATGTAGACCTGTTCGATGAATTTTTTCACGGCTTTGTTAATCATGCCCGCATGACCGTGCACATTGATAACATTCGAGGCAAAAACGCGCACCACATTGCTGAAACAATTTTTAAAGCTTTTGGTCGCTCTTTGCGCATGGCGCTAGAGTTTGATGAGCGCAGTGCGGGTGTTATTCCTTCCACGAAGGGTAGTCTCTAGGGCGCTATATGCAACTCGCTATTATTGATCTAGGCATTGGCAATCTGCGTTCGGTTGAGCAAGCTTTAAACACGGTTGCACCTGATGCGAACGTGATGGTTACACGCAACGCCGACGACATTACAAATGCCGATCGTGTGGTATTACCAGGCCAAGGAGCAATTGGCACCTGGTTTAATGCGTTGCGCGAGCGCAACTTAGAGTCTGCCTTAAAAACCGCAATGGCCGAGAAACCATTGCTGGGTATTTGTGTGGGCATGCAAGCCATGTTCGATTACTGTGAAGAAGATGGCGGCACTGATGGCTTAGGCTTATTCAAAGGCCAAGTTCGTCATTTCAGTCATTTTCATAACTCAGAAGATCATTTAAAAATACCGCAAATGGGTTGGAACCAAGTTGCGCAATTACGCGGCCACCCGTTATGGAACGGTATTGAAGACGACGCCTATTTTTATTTTGTGCACAGTTATTGCGCTAATGCATCGCCAGATGCCAACTTAGGTATGGCCTACGGAATGACCGATTACGGTCATCAATTTATTGCAGCAGCGGGTATCAATAATGTGTTTGCTGTGCAGTTTCACCCTGAAAAAAGCCATGACGATGGCTTGCAGCTCTTAAAGAACTTTACTACCTGGAACGGTAAATCGGAATAATATGTTACTCATTCCCGCAATTGATATTAAAGAAGGTAAATGCGTGCGTTTGCGCCAAGGCCTTATGGAAGACTCTACTGTCTTCAGCGACAGCCCTTTGGCCATGGCAGATAAATGGGTAGAGCTAGGCGCTAAACGCATACACTTGGTTGATCTTGATGGTGCGTTCGCGGGTAAACCGGCGAATGCCGATGTGATTAATGCGATTGCCGAAAAGTACCCCAACGTGCCGATTCAAATTGGCGGTGGTATTCGCGATGAGCAAACGATTCAAGCATATATAGATGCTGGCGTTAGTTATGTAATTATTGGTACTCGCGCGGCAAATGAACCAGAATTTATTGGTGAAATAGCTGCCGAGTTTGGTAAGCATTTAATTATTGGGCTAGACGCTAAAGATGGCATCGTAGCCGTTGATGGTTGGGCAAAGTTAACCGAACATAATGTGATCGACTTGGCCAAACGTTTTGAAAACGACGGTGTCCAAGCCATTATTTATACCGATATTGCGCGCGATGGCATGATGCAAGGTGTAAACCTGGACGCAACTCAAACGTTGGCAGAATCCGTTGCTATTCCAATTATTGCCTCAGGTGGCGTGACCAATATGGATGATTTAATTGCATTGCAAAAAATTGAATCATCAGGCATTTCTGGTGTGATTACAGGCCGCGCTATTTACGAAGGCACCTTAGATTTTGCCGAAGGTCAGCGTTATTTAGACAACTGCTAAAACCAACATAATATGCCATTAGCAAAACGAATCATCCCCTGTTTAGACGTTGACAATGGTCGCGTTGTAAAAGGCGTTAACTTTGTTGATATACGCGATGCCGGCGACCCTGTTGAAGTCGCCAAACGCTATAACCAGCAAGGCGCAGATGAAATCACATTTTTAGACATTACCGCCACTTCTGATAATCGCGACACAATTTTAAATGTTGTTGAAAGCGTTGCCAGCGAAGTGTTTATTCCGCTAACGGTAGGCGGCGGTGTTCGTGAGCTGAGCGATGTACGCAATTTATTAAATGTTGGCGCTGATAAAGTCTCGGTTAATAGCACGGCCGTGTTTAATCCAGATTTTATTAAACAGGCCAGCTCGCATTTTGGTTCGCAATGTATTGTTGTTGCAATTGATGCCAAGCAAACTCATTTTGTTAGCAAAGGTGACCCTAAAGATCGTTGGCAAATATTTACACATGGCGGGCGTAAACAAACTGGCATCGATGCAATTGAATGGGCTGCAAAAATGGCCGATTATGGTGCCGGCGAAATACTCCTAACCAGCATGGATGGCGATGGCACAAAAGCGGGTTATGACTTAAAACTCACTCGCGCAGTGAGTGATGCCATTCCAATTCCAGTGATCGCCTCGGGTGGTGTTGGCAACCTTGAACATTTAGTTGAAGGCGTTGTTCAAGGCGGTGCAGATGCCGTGTTGGCGGCCAGTATTTTTCACTTTGGTGAATACACTGTTGAACAAGCCAAAAATGCTATGCGCGACGCGGGTGTTGAAGTTAGGCTGTAAAATCTTATAAAAATAATGATGAGCGATTACTTAGACACAATTAAATGGAATGAAGCCGGCTTGGTGCCGGCTATTGCGCAAGATGCTGAATCCGGTGTTAACTTGATGGTTGCCTGGATGAATCGTGATGCGTTGCAAGAAACCATTGAAACAAGCATGGCCGTTTATTACTCGCGCTCAAGACAAAAACTATGGCGTAAAGGCGAAGAGTCCGGCAACCAGCAAGTGGTAAAAGAGGTTCGTATTGACTGTGATGCCGATGTGGTGCTGCTAAGCGTGCAACAAAAAGGTGGAATTGCCTGCCACACGGGGCGTCAAAGTTGTTTTTATCGGGTGTATACTGATGGCCAGTGGCAAACAGATGCGCCTGTTATCAAAGACCCGAAAGAAATATACAAAAGTAACCCCATTAAATAGCCATATAGATTTAATATACATCATGAGCAGCCAAGATATACTTGCCGAGATACACGCTGTCATTCAGTCGCGTTTAGGCGCAGATGCTGATTCATCTTATGTAGCATCTTTGTCAGCTAAAGGTTTAGATGCCATTTTGAAAAAGGTTGGCGAAGAAGCTACTGAAACAGTGATGGCCGCGAAAGATGGCGAGTCAGAAAAAATCGTATATGAAATTGCGGACTTATGGTTTCACACAATGGTATTGCTTGCACAGCAAGGCCTTGAACCACAACACGTAATTGACGAACTTGCTCGGCGCATGGGCACATCGGGTTTGGTCGAAAAGGCCACCCGTTAACAATAGTTAGATAAACCTACGAGGATAGTAAAATGGGATTAGGTGGTATTTCAATTTGGCAATTGCTGATTATTTTGGTGATTGTTGCACTGATTTTTGGCACAAAAAAATTACGTGGTATTGGTGGTGATTTAGGTGGTGCGGTTAAAGGTTTTAAAAAAGCCATTAACGATGACTCTAAAGACGCAGCCGATAATGAAGAGGCCGCTGCTGAAGAAGCAGAGCCTGCTGAGACCGAACAAAAGTAAAACATGTTCGATATCGGCTTTTGGGAGCTACTGGTTATTGCCGTAGTGTTATTGCTGGTACTCGGCCCTGAGCGCTTGCCTGAAATGGCAAAGCAAGCGGCTTTCTTTGTACGTAAAGCGCGCCAAGGAATGTATCGTCTGCGCAACGAAATGAAAGACGAGCTGGGTGGCGACCCTCTGGAAGGCTTACAAGAAGCGCGTCGAGAAATGGCCGACTTTAAAAATGACATCAAGCAAATGGGCCGTGACCTTGCGGATTCTGCTGAAATAGAAGCGACTAACATAAATAGCGATGTCGATGAGCCTGCTAGTGACGAAGTGCACATGCAGCCATTAGAACAGCCCGCTAAAAAAGCGACTAAAAAGACCGCTAAGAAAAAAGCTAAAAAGGCCGTTAAGAAAGCTAAACCGGCTAATACGAAAAAATCGCAAACGGCGTCTACGAAAAAATCGGATACGGCATCATGACAGAACAAGCCCAATCTGAACCGTTTGTATCACACTTAATCGAGTTGCGAAATCGTATGCTGTGGGCAGTTGGCACGGTATTAGTGGTGTTTATTTGTTTGGTGCCCTTTGCGAATGATTTGTATGAATGGTTTGCCAAACCGTTGATTTCTAATCTGCCACAAGGCGGTAGTATGATTTCTACTGAACCACACGGGCCATTCTTTATTCCGTTTAAGTTTGCGTTTGCCACAGCATTTGCAATCTCCATACCCATGGTGTTGTATCAAGTTTGGGCATTCATTGCGCCGGGCTTATATCAAAACGAGAAGAGCATTGCATTGCCATTAGTGGTCTCATCCACACTCTTGTTTTATGCAGGAATTATGTTTGCATATTACGTTGTGTTCCCGATTATTTTTAAGTTTTTTATTGGTATGGCTCCTGAAGGCGTGGCAGTCATGACTGACATCAGCGCGTATATGAGCTTTGCGCTAAAACTGTTTTTTGCATTTGGTATTGCCTTTGAAGTACCTGTAGCAACAGTGTTGTTGGCACGCATGGGTGTGGTTAGCCCCGACAATATGGCCAAACAACGCCCGTACATTATTCTAGGTGCGTTTGTGCTGGGTATGTTGATGACGCCGCCGGATATATTTTCGCAAATCATGCTGGCGGTTCCTGTGTGTTTATTGTTCGAAGTTGGTCTCTTTTTCGCTAGAAGAATGGAAACAAAGCGCGTAGAGTCTGACGAAGGTGTCTCTTAAGTACAAATTAATATGAGATTGATAATAATATGACTACTCAGATTATTGACGGCAAAAAAATAGCCGCAGAAATTCGCGCTGAAGCAAAACAAGAAGTTGATGCTTTAATTGCGCAAGATATTCAACCGTGCTTAGCGGTTGTATTGGTTGGTAATAATCCTGCTTCAAAAGCGTATGTTGGCAGTAAAGTCAGAGCCTGCGAAGAGACTAGGGTTAAATCAATTAAAATTGAGTTGTCGGCTGATATTGCTGAAGCTGCGTTGTTAGAAGAAATTGATGCCTTGAATAATGATGTTCATGTGCATGGCATTCTTGTGCAACTACCACTTCCGCACCACATGGACGAAGAATTAGTTACAGAACGCATTGATCCTGCCAAAGACGTTGATGGCTTTCACCCAGTCAATGTGGGCAAGTTGAGTATTGGTATTGATTGCTTAACGCCGTGCACGCCATCAGGTATTCCTGAAATGATTGTGCGCAGTGGTATTTCAATGTCTGGTAAGCATGCAGTCGTGATTGGTCGATCCAATATTGTTGGTAAACCAATGATGAATATTTTGGTGCAAAAAGGCGAGAAGGCAAACTGCACCGTCACCTGTTGCCACAGTGGCACTGATCACCTGGCGAATTACACACGCCAAGCTGATATTTTAATTGCGGCAATTGGTGTGCCAGAGTTTGTTACAGCAGGTATGATCAAAGAAGGCGCAACCGTCATTGACGTCGGTATTAATCGAGTCGACGATGACAATGATCCGCGCGGTTATCGTTTAGTGGGCGACGTTGATTATGATGATGTGTTCGATGTCGCTGGCGCCATTACACCTGTACCAGGCGGCGTTGGCCCAATGACTGTTGCTATGTTAATGAAAAACACCGTTAAAGCCGCGCGCATGATTAACGGTATTGCGTAAGTCAAAACCGATACAACAACGCATTATACGAAAAAGGCCAAAGCGATTATTTGCTTTGGCCTTTCTGTTTTTCTAAAAAAACAGAGTTTAGGGCAGCAAAGACTTAAGCAGTGATGGTAGTCACGCCGCTCTCACCACCCAGCAACAGTACATCAGCACCACGCTGGGCAAACAGGCCATTGGTTACCACGCCGGGTAGTTGATTGATCGTTCGCTCTAGTTCTACTGGGTTATCAATTTTGAGGTCGTGCACGTCGATAATCATATTGCCGTTATCGGTGATTACACCGTCTCTTAAAATTGGATTGCCACCAAGTTTAACCATTTGTCGGCCGATATAGGATTTCGCCATTGGTATCACTTCAACCGGTAATGGAAACGTGCCTAAGGTATCTACAAGTTTAGAATCATCCGCAATACAAATAAATTTGGCGCTGGCGGCAGCGACAATTTTTTCTCGCGTTAAGGCTGCGCCACCACCCTTAATTAGATGTAAGTGCTTGGTCGATTCATCGGCACCGTCAATGTAAATTGGTAAGTCACCTGATTGATCCAGTTCTAATACACGAATGCCGTGCCCACGTAACCGTTCTGCCGAGGCTTCTGAACTTGCAACCGCGCCATCAATATTGCCTTTAATTTTGGCTAGCTCATCAATAAAGAGATTAGCGGTTGAACCTGTGCCAACCCCAATCACCCAATCCCATTCAATGTATTCAATCGCGGCTTCGGCGACAAGTTGCTTAGCTTGCTCTGGGGTCATAATGGTGTCCTATTAATTAAACTCGAATGTAGGTAACGTAGTCGAACTTAGGTTGGGTGTCGGTGATGCTTTGGCGATGTGTTTCTTTAAATTCGCCGCCAGAAAAATTTGGAAAAAACGTATCGGCCACAGGCGTATCGAATACTTCGGTCATTTCTAAAGAAGTAGCGTAAGGTAAAAATAATTTATAAATTTGCCCACCACCGATCACAAATGCTTTATCGGTATTGGCATTGCTGGCTAACTCAAGCGCTTGATCGATTGAGTTGGCTACTGTTACGCCAGCAGCTTGCCAATCATCATTGGCAGTAAGCACAATATTAAGCCGACCTGGCAAAGCCCGACCAATCGAGTCAAAGGTTTTGCGCCCCATAATAATCGGTGAACCCATGGTGATTTCTTTAAAGCGTGGCAAGTCACCTGGCAGATGCCACAACAGTTCATTGTTACGCCCCATTTCGCCATTTTCACCGACCGCGGCAATTAAGACAATTTCCATTTGTTTGCTCTAAACCGCAACCGGCGCTCGAATAGACGCCTCAGGGTTATAGTTAATCAATTCAAAATCATCAAACGTAAACGCAAATAAGTCTTTTACATCCGGGTTGATTTTCATTATTGGTAAGGGCTTGGGGCTGCGCTTGAGTTGCTCTAGGGCTTGTTCTTGGTGATTATTATAAATATGCACATCGCCAAAGGCATGTACGAACTCGCCAAGTTCTAAATTGCAAACCTGCGCCACCATCATCGTAAGTAACGCGTAGCTGGCAATATTAAACGGGACTCCTAAAAAGAGATCAGCGCTGCGTTGATACAGTTGGCAGCTGAGCTTGTTATCGGGTGATACATAAAATTGAAACAAGGTATGACATGGCGGTAAACCAGCCTTTGCCATTTCTTCAATTTCAGGGGGGTTCCAAGCTGAGACAATTAATCTGCGTGAAGTAGGGTTGTTTTTAATTTCGCTGATTACCCATTCGAGTTGATCAAAGCCAGAAAAGTCTCGCCACTGCTTGCCATACACTGGGCCAAGCTCACCCCACTCTTTGGCAAAAGATGGGCTGCGTTCAATGTTGATGATGAACTCATCAAGCCGATCTTCCCACTCGCAGGAACCTTTTTTAAACTGTTTATCTAAGCCTTGTTTCTGTAGATAATTTTGATATGGCCATTCGTTCCAAATACCAACGCTGTTATCAACCAGATATTTGATATTAGTATCGCCACGCACAAACCATAGAAGTTCATGAATAATGCCGCGCAAGAAAACTTTTTTAGTAGTGAGTAACGGAAAGCCTTCACTTAAATCACAACGAATTTGTCGGCCAAAGACACTGCGCGTGCCAGTACCAGTGCGGTCGTCTTTACCAACGCCGTTCTCGTAAACATCTTGAAGTAAGTCTAAATAGGCTTTCATTAACTATATAAAATGGGTTGGGTGAGTTTAAGATTCGCGGGCAATCGCGCGATAGGCAATATCGTCACGACAGAACATCCCATCCCAAGAAATTTTCTCTACCGATTCATATGCGGCTTTTTGTGCCTCAGTTACGCTGTCGCCCAGAGCTGTAACGCACAATACTCGGCCACCGCTGGTAACCACTTTGCCGTCTTTAATGGCGGTGCCAGCTTGAAAGGTTTTGCAATTATTGGTGTCGCAAATATCTAAGCCAGTTATTTCATGCCCTTTTTTGTAGCTTTCAGGGTAGCCGCCAGCGGCCAGCACCACACCGACTGCGGCGCGATCGTCCCATTCGGCAGTGACTTGATCCAAGCGTTTATCAATAGCGGCTAAACACAGCTCAGCTAAGTTCGACTTTAAGCGCATCATAATCGGCTGCGTTTCTGGGTCTCCAAAGCGGCAGTTATACTCTAAAACCTTAGGTGTACCATCTGGAGCAACCATAATGCCAGCGTATAAAAAACCTGTGTACGGATAACCATCACTTTTCATACCTTCAACGGTTGGAATAATCACTTCATTCATGATTCGGCTATGCATTGCCTCATCAACAACTGGCGCTGGTGAATACGCGCCCATACCCCCTGTATTAGGGCCTTGGTCGCCATTGTCGCGCGCTTTATGATCTTGCGACGTTGCTAACGGCAATATGTTGTCGCCATCGACCATTACAATAAAGCTGGCTTCTTCACCTGCCAAGAACTCTTCAACGACAACTCGCGCGCCAGCATCACCAAACTTATTATCAATCAGCATGTCACGAGCTGCGTCTTGTGCTTGTTCAACCGTGGTTGCCACAATCACGCCCTTGCCCGCTGCCAAGCCATCTGCTTTAACAACAATGGGAGCGCCTTGCTCTGCAATATATTGGCAGGCATCTTCAGCGTTGGTGAATACTTGATAGGCCGCGGTAGGTATTTGGTGTTTGGCTAAAAAGTCTTTAGTAAATGCTTTAGAACCTTCAAGCTGGGCAGCGCCCTCAGTTGGGCCAAAACACTTTAAACCAGCATTCGTGAATGCATCAACCACG
Source organism: uncultured Gammaproteobacteria bacterium (assembly GCA_964578035.1). Lineage (GTDB taxonomy): Bacteria > Pseudomonadota > Gammaproteobacteria > Arenicellales > Arenicellaceae > Arenicella. The sequence continues at coordinate 48,492 of CAZOBR010000002.1, read as the reverse complement.
CCAATAACTAATGGTGCTTCTGGTCCGACAATGGTTAAATCAATTCCTTCTTGCGTAGCAAACGAGACCAGTGCGGCAATGTCTTCCACACCAATATCCACATTGCTGATTTTAGCTTCGTTATGAGTGCCGGCGTTGCCAGGCGCCACATAAACATGAGACGTTGATTCAGCTTGAGCAATTTTCCATGCAAGGGCGTGTTCACGACCGCCATTTCCAATGATTAAAACGTTCATAAATAAACAAAGTAGAAGGAGTTATAGAAATAAATACGTTATTAGGTGTGACGATGATTGCTTGCCACTTATGAGAGTTGATTTTACCTTGCGTGCTCTGAAATGTCTCGACACAAGATGATAAATCCTAGTTTGGATAAAAAGTTTGGATAAAAAAGCTCAAATAAAGTAGCTTCAATAAAAAGCCTGCCAAGTAAGCACTTGGCAGGCTGCTAGAGTGTCAATTAACGCTATTAGGGTTATTCGTTGTTTTGTGTGGCGCCTTCTTCTAGGCCTTGCGCAAACTTTTCCATGCTTTTCATAAACTCACCGACTTGCTTACCAGCTTCTTCAGGAGTCAGGTCACCCGTGTTTTCGAGATTACTAAGAATATCAGTAACTGAGCCTTCTTTAATATCTCGGTCTTGTCGTTCAAATGCTGCGTCATATTGGCTTTGAAAATTGCGCGCTGCTTTTTCGCTGCTGAAGCCAAAGAGCACACCTATGGCAGCAAAAATTCCAAACACAATTTTGGCGGTTGAGGCTTTGATCTTGTGCACCTCAGTGCTTGCTGCGTACATTAAAAAGCAGCCCCATAAGGTTTTGATTACGCCCGCCAAATAAGGAATAAATGAAATAATCGCAATTACTGGGCCAATTGCCATGCTGTAGGCAATGCACCGGTACGCTGTTTCATAGCTTTTTTCAGAGCCCATCAACTTCCAGATAACAAACATAATGCCGGCGGCAATGAAGCTGCCAATGGTTGCAATAATAGACATTATGATAATGCTTGCTAGCGTAACACCTCCGCCAACAATCGTGCTAAAGCTAATTAAGCCGATAAAGCTAAAAATGAAACTAATAATCATGGAGGTAACCACCATGACAATAAAAAATATAATCGGCTCAGCGAAGCCCCCCGATGTTGGCATCTCCTTATAAAAGCCAATTGGATTAGTGATCACTTTTTTGGCGTCTTCAATCACCGTATCAATACTAAACGGCGCGCTTTGTGATTCGGATTCAGTCATTTATATCCCTGTGCAGTTGGTGTTTATGAATACTTAAGTGGGCTTTAGTATAGACATTCGTCTAAGTTAAATTCAAGTGTCTTGATTATTTATCATTAAAGAATACACTCACGCACATGCTGCATATTGTCCTTCATAATCCAAAGATTCCCCCCAATACCGGTAATGTCATTCGTTTAATGGCAAACACTGGCTTCAATCTGCATTTGATTGAACCCTTGGGTTTTGATTTTGAAGAAAAGCAATTACGGCGAGCCGGTTTGGACTATCACGATTTAACGCGTGTTACACGACATCAAAATTATCAAGCGTTTATTGATGCAATATCACCGAAACGAATTTTTGCCATTACCACCAAAGGCACGGTCGCTTATACAGATATCGAGTTTTGCGAAGATGATGTTTTATTGTTTGGTTCTGAAACCGAAGGCTTGCCTGCGCCTGTGATGGAGTCTATAGCGCCAGCGATGCGCTTGCGTATTCCTATGCTGCCAAATAACCGTAGTTTAAACCTGTCAAATTCAGTGGCTATAGTGGCTTACGAAGCATGGCGCCAACTTGATTTTTCGGCCGGTAATTAATCTCTACGCTTCTTGCGTAAATCAGTACGATCAAGCTCTAGTTTTAGCGATTGACCTGAAATTAAGATTTCTATTAATGCAAGAAGTAAAGAAATACCCATGTTACCAAGGCTCGCCATAAACAATACTTCGCCTGTTTTTTGATGCCCTAAAAGAAGCGAAAACATCGCAAAAATACAACACAGGAAAGCGACGACCCCAACCGCTTGCATGTATTTAATTAACAGGATGCGTTGATGCAATGAACGAATTTGTTTAACGCGGTTTTCGCTATCGTGATCATTAAAATTAGTATTCAACGCACGAACAATACCCGCCAAGGTCATATAGCGATTGGTGTAGGCTAAAAAGAGCAGGGAAATTCCCGGAAATAAAAACGCGGGGTCTGTAATGCTTAAGTTCATATTAGGAGTGTAACGGTACGACGATCAAAAATCGAACACTCGATTGGCGCAAGTCAGGTATTGTTATACCTAAGAGATTATTGCGCCTTGTAGCGTGTTTTAACGAAGCTTTGTACTTCGCTCAAATAGTCGCCATTGAGTTTATAAAACCGCAGATAAAGCCCGATCGCCACGATTAAGAAAAAAGTCGGCAAACCAATCATTATCCATTTCATGCCGGTAATGGTTTCCGGCGTTTGAGCCACGTTTGGCACATAATTCACTGTAGCCAATAGTACACCAATAAAGAAACCGGCAAACGCCGAACCTGCTTTTACCACCAAGGTTTGAACTGAATAGGCCACACTCTCGCTACGCACGCCAGTTTTGAATTCCCCGTAGTCAACCGTATCAGCCACCATGATTACGATTAGCGCCCAAAATAAAGCCATGCCAATGTTGACCAATACACCCGCGGTTGAGATAAGTATGATGTTTTGTGGCGCGTAAGCTGCAATCACTATCAGCAATATACCGCTCAGCACAGGCGCAACGCACGAGCCTAGCCACAACACTTGTCGTGACAGTAATTTGGCTAATCTGGAAAAGCACAACAAAGTGATAAGTTTGGCGATACCAGCAACACCAAGGTAATACGGAAATAAGTCTTCACTGCCCACCACATAAGTAAAATAGTAGATCGCAAAGGAGGTAACCAAATTCATCGCAATGTTGTGAGCTAGTGCCATGCCCAACAAGCTCAACAGTTGGTCGTTATTTTTGATCAGAAAAATGATCTCTCGTAGAGAGAGTTTGCCTTGTTGCGAATCGTCACTATTGTCTACCGACAACCGTTCTTTAACATTAATAAGGACCACCAAGGTTGAGATCACAAAGCAGGCAATCAGTACTAAACTGAACATTTGAAAACCTTGTGCGCGGTCACCGCCACCCAAGAAGTCCACTGCTTTCAGAGCAAACGCAGCGGTTAGAATCCACGCCACATCAGCGAAGAAGCGCGGGTAGGGCACCAACTGTTCACGCTCTTCTTTACTTATAGCTAGCCTCGGCACCAGCGACCAAAATGGAATATCCATCAAGGTGTATGTCATGCCCCAGAGGATATAAGTCACAGCGATATAAACCAGCTGCGTAGTGCCATCAAAATGGTGCGCACTGAAAACCGCGAACAAGCAGATCGAGTTCAATAGTGTGCCAATAAATATCCATGGTTTGAATTGTCCCCACCGAGAACGAGTATTGGTTACCAACCAACCCATCACAGGATCATTAACCGCATCCCATATACGTGCGACTAGAAACACCACCCCGACAAAAGCAGCTGATACGCCCAAGACATCGGTGTAGTAATACAGCAGCTGGAGATAAACAATCAGAATCGCGAAGTCCTTGCCGAATGCACCAAACCCGTAACTTAATTTTGTGTGTAAGGTCAGCTGCATTGGTTCTCTCCTGTTTGTTATTCTTTTTGTTATGCTCTTAATTTATATTATAAATAATATGAATTTGCAAAGCTTTGCGCCTCCTTATAATGTCGGCAAACACTCAGGTCTTTCAAATACAGCAGGCTTATGATTGATCAAGTATTAGCTCAGCGATAAATCACTGAGCTAAAATGGTTTAACAACCACCAGAATAACAATCGGTATTAATAACAATACTGGCAATTCATTAAGCCAGCGAAAAAACACATGCCCATGGGTAATTTCATTATTCGCGAACCGTTTAATCGTAGCGCCACACCAGCCATGGTAGGCCGTCATCCCAAACACTAAGACAAGCTTAGCGATCATCCAATTACCCCAAAAGCCATAACTCAATAACCAGAGCCCAAATACCCATGTCGCTATCATCGACGGTGTCATAATGCCTTTAAATAGTTTGCGCTCCATCACTTTAAAGCGTTCTTTACTGATCTCATCTTCGGCCATCGCATGATAAACAAACAGCCGCGGCAGATAAAATATAGCTGCCATCCAGCAGATAACGGCAATGATATGAAATGATTTAATCCAAAGCATAAGGTTGTGCAGCTAATGTTAGCAATAGATGGATTATGCATCACCTCTTACACAAAGCGAAACCATAAACTCAGTCTGTTAGTGTTAACGTTAGATCTCGAATGGCACATTGTTAATCGAAAACTATCGATTATGGAAGCCATTGTTGAGCGACAATTAAGCGGCTTTACTCAAAGCAATACATCAGAGAAAATCAGCTCCAAATATACCCAAGTTTTGTCAACAGTACTCATATGATTGCTCACTCACTAAAAACAATATTTGTGCATATCCCGAAAACGGCTGGTCAGTCTATTGAGCAAGTTTTTTTGTCTCATCTAGGTTTGGACCAACAATCGCGATCTGTATTGCTACTAAGAGAGAAAAGAGATCATGAGCAGGGTCCACCGCGTTTGGCTCATCTAACTGCAGCAGAGTACACGGGGTGTGATTTTCTTAGCCAGCAACAATTTCATAGCTACTTCAGTTTTGCTTTTGTGCGTAACCCGTGGTCTCGAGTAAGGTCTTTTTACACCTATCTGCAATTTTATAAGAAAATGAGTTTTACCGAGTTTGTTTTATGCGAATTAGAAAAACAAATGCAAGGAGGTTATTTGGGTTGGTTTTTGAAGCCACAAACTGAATACGTTTTTGATTCAAATGATCAACAGCTTATTGATTTCGTGGGTCGGTTTGAGAGCTTGCAAGAGGATTTTGATGCGGTCATGCAGCAACTAGGCTTGCCTCAAACAGAGTTGCCATTTTTGAACTCAAGCGAAGCTGTGGCAAAGCTGCTAAACGATGAGAATGAATATATCCAAGTAACTCAGCATAGTTATTATGATAATGATGCCATCGTTAACAAAATTGCAGAGTTGTATGCTAGAGATGTAGCGTTATTGGGTTACGAGCCTGACTAGTTAGAGTTAAGCTTGCCAAGACTCATTTGCGTACCCAAAGTGGTCGAAATCTTGTTTAAATCGCTCATAAACTAGATCAGCCAACTCTTGCGTATATTGAGAGTGCGCATCGAGTTCAGGTTTAGAGTTGTTGATATGTAGTAGGTTGGGTAAATCGATTTGCAACTTTTCGCTAAGTTGTTGCCAATCACTGACTAAGTTATCAAAAGAGAGCCAATGATCTACCTCAGACGGTGGAATCAGTTCGCATATCGGCTGATCAATTGATGCTGGGGCGATTTCAAAAGGTAACTCGCCTTTGCATGCCCAGAGTACATATTGCTCAAAGCTGAAATTTTTGATGCCGTCTGGATTTCCGTACTGCTTGCGGTATTTGTAATGCGAGCGAATACGTTCATAAGGGTTTCGATGTGCTGCAATCAAAGAGTAGTCTGCGTGTTTATCTACCAATGCCTGATCATACAAATGGTAGTGATGCAAATTGCGTTTAGCTGCTCTTATGACAGCAGTTGGTGAGCGAGGGTCAAACGTGGTTAATGCCAAGGTCACAGAGCGTGAACCAGTTCTGGGCACTTCGAAAAACAGCAGCTTGTAGTTGTGAGAAACAAACATACAGATCAAATATAAGGTTTAAGGATATTGCTTAATTCATTTGAGTTAACAGATTCTCGTTCAAAAAAAGCAGAGGCGTCCTGACTATGAATATCGCGATAATGACTTTTTAGCCGCAATCTATCAAACACATTCGTAAACTCACTCGGCAATAAATCGCTATCTTTAATCTCTTGCAGAAGATGCTCATACGCGAAAATTTTGTCGCACCGAGGTTCACCTTTCACAGGTGCGATTAGATAGTTTTCCACCGCAGTAATTTTATGTCGCTGGTACCAATGAGCGAAAGAGGGGCGCTGATTAGGTACTAAATAACGCGTTCTATAGAAGTACTTCGAAACTAATACATCAGCAGGCTCTCTATGAATCGAGAGCTTGGTGTACTCATCAAAAATCTGCTTTCTGAGATTATCCTTAATCGTAAAAATATTACTATGATTAATAAAGTCACCCATTAATTTATAATTTGCGCTGTCTGGATTTGAAATACCCACTCGATCTGATTCTAGATAATTTTGCGGCCCTCTAAAGCCGAGATTAGCTCGAACTTGCTCATCTTGAGCTGATATGGGGGTGATAATGCACTCGGAGCTGCAAAACTTAGACAGCGCCACCTCAAAAGAGGTGCCGGCCACCTTTTTGGTTTTTAGGAATATTAATTTGAGTGGGTGGCAAATAATCACTGGGTAAATTGACTATATGAATGATGCTATTAATGATAGCTAAGTGCTAATTGATCGACAAATGGCAGCCGAAGAAGATACGCTTATTATTTGTTCAGCTTAACTACCTAGTGGGTGGTGTAGAACACTTAACTTAAATAATCTTGCAGCATGGCATCAATTAATTGCTTGCCACGCTCGCTTGGGCGTACGTTACTACCCTCAATTGTTAGCAGCCTCAGTGCTTCATGTCTACCTAAAGTTACTTGAATATCAGATTGCAATAACCTCGTTCGTTGTTCGAATTGCTCAAGATTAAAACCGTCGGTCAGTCTAAGTGCGTTGAGCATATACTCAAGTGGCAGTGCGTTGGCCTCTACATTGTTTTGCCCACCTAATTTGTTGTCTTTGCTGATATAGGTGGCTGGGTGTTTGATTTTCCAGCGCCGAATAATTTCGCCATTTTCAAGGCTGAGTTTGCCGTGCGCGCCTGCGCCTATACCGAGATAATCACCAAACTGCCAATAGTTGAGATTGTGTCGGCATTGGCTGTTTTGTTTGGCATACGCGGAGACTTCGTATTGAACATAACCATTGTCTTTAAGCATCCCTTGCAGAACTGTTTGCATTTCCCAAAGCGTTTCATTGTCTGGCGTAACCGGCGGTTGGGCGTGAAACAAAGTATTAGGTTCAATGGTCAGTTGATAACACGAGAGGTGCGTTGCGTCGCAGTTGATGGCGATGCTTAAATCTTCAATCGCCTGATCAATGGTTTGCTCTGGTAGGCCGAACATTAAATCCAAATTGAATTGTTTAAAGCCAGCCGCTTTGGCATAACTTGCTGCATTGTTGGCTTCATTGGATGAGTGAACTCGGCCTAAAATACTTAAATGATCTGGGTTAAAGCTTTGCACACCAATCGATAAACGATTCACGCCGGCTTGGCGAAACCCCATAAACTTATTGGCTTCACTGCTCCCAGGGTTGGCTTCGAGTGTAATTTCAATATCGGGCGCAAAGTCTAGGCGTTTTGCGAGTTCATCTAGCAGTGTGTGAATGCTTTCAGCACTGAACAGCGACGGTGTGCCGCCGCCAATAAAAATAGATTGTATTTTTCGTGACGTGATAGCGGTTTGAAATGTGGTTATCTCATCATCAAGATCGTTTAGTAGTGCCTGAACATAAGCCGCTTCGTCGATTTCTGCGCGTGCCATATGCGAATTAAAATCACAATAAGGACATTTTTTTTCACACCACGGAATGTGAATATAAAGGCTGAGGGGGATATTTCTCATTAGGTCTTCTAAGGCGGACTTAATCGCCACGCTTTAAGGCGCGATGATTCCGCACACCGCGTTTGTCGGGCTTGCGGCGATCAATATCAATTTTTGGTTGGCTGGCGAGTTGTTGCTTGAGCATTTCGGCGGCGGCAATACTGGCTTCAGTTTCTTGGTATAAAGATTGAGCAATAGTAGCCGAACCACGTTTCTCGGCTAGACCAACTACGTTGACTTCAAGCTCGTGATAGCCGCGCTTTAAACGCACAACATCATCAGTGTGTACGTTGGAAGCGGGTTTGATGTGCTGACCATTTATTCTAACTTGGCTGTTTTTTATTGCCTTAATTGCGAGTTGCCGTGTTTTAAAAAAACGCGCTGCCCAAAGCCATTTATCAATGCGAACGGCAGAAATTTGATCATTCATGAGACTTTTTGGCAAAAAAGTAGGTTAAAAAAGATTAAATATGCCGGTTTACTCAAGAATCACCACATATTTGACATAATTACAGTTTATACTATCAGTAATAAAAAGAGATAGTTAAAGCATTAAGTTAACCGCATTTACTAATGTAATGCATACTTTAATTATCTTTAGCAGTTCGAAAAAGCAGTCAAAGAATTAAAGTTGTAAAGAGAGAAGTAGTATTTAAAATCATGAAAGGTTTGAGCAACAGTTTGAACACCATAAGCGTTGGTTCTATTGCCCTTACAGGAAGTAAGGACTTTAGATATGTGCGCACGCTTATGATTACATCCGCACTGTTTATTGCATTACTATTTGGCTCTCTTTTATCAAGTTCGTTGGTCGCAGCGCAGTCGCTTGATGAAGCAATTGATACTAAGCCGAGTTTGATGTGGTTGTCGAGTGATTTAAATGTTACTGGTTTTGATAATCGGGAATACGGTTCCTTTCTTGGCGAGGGTGAACTTTGGTCCAAGAACTGGGGCGTAAGTGCCAAGCTATTACAAAATGACAGAAGCGATGTTTTTGGTTTGCCAGAAGACAGCGAGTATTTTAATTTAGATGTTAAACGCCGTTTTGGTAGCGACGATAAATCAAACGTTGAACTTGGTTTAGGCTGGCAGTCTTTAAATATTGATTCACAACTTGAAGCCAGTGGCCCAAAAGTATCATTGAGTGGACGACTCAATTTTAAAAAATCATTACAGCTTTATGGTCAAACTTCTTACTTCCCTGAATTAGAAGATGACCTATCTAATAATGATGCCACCGCATTTGAGTTTGAAGCAGGATTGCTTTACCAACCAATCCCCGCGGTTTCGTTTAAAGCGGGTTATCGAATTTTCGAACTTGATTTAGAAGACACCGAAATAAAAGAGCTAGGGTCAAGCTCAGGTTTCCTATTAGGTACGGACTTTAGTTTTTAAGTATAGTTTCTAAATTCAGCTTCTAACTAGCTAATAAGCCTTCCCCATTCAAATTTGTGCTATCTGTTTTTCTAGCTGAGTTAATTCTGAGCTAAAAAATTCTGAACAATCGCTTTAATTTTTTCGCCAGCAATTACAGCGTGTTTTAACACGTCTTCAATTGTGTCGGGTTGCTGGTCGGCATTGCCGGTTGCTTTGTTGGTGATCGCCGAAATACCTAATACGTTCATACCGCAGTGATTGGCGGCAATGGTTTCAATAACGGTCGACATGCCAACTGCGTCGGCGCCAAATTGTCTTAACATGCGGCGCTCGGCAGATGTTTCCAGTGATGAACCTAACACACCTGCATAAATACCTTGGTGGCATTTAATATCTAGCGAGTTGGCAATGGCCAGAGCCTGTTCCCGTAAATCACAAGCATAGGCATTTGACATATCTGGAAAGCGAATGCCAAACGCATCTTCCATTCCGGCTGTGCTATCAACAGATGAACCGACCAATGGATTGCGGCCCGTAAAATTAATATGATCATTAATCAACATCACATCGCCGGGCACATATTGCTCGTTGAGCGCGCCTGCGGCATTTGTGACAATTAAGTTTTCTGCGCCAAGCTGCTTTAATAAATAAATTAAAATGGCAACTTCTTGTGCGCTATAACCTTCATAAAGGTGGTGTCGACCTGCACAAACTGCAATGGTTCGACTGCCCGATTGCAAAAATCTGAGCTCACTCGCATGACTGGGCGCGGTGGATGTTGGTAAGCCATTAATGTTTGCATAGTTTAAGCATTGCGTTTGCTCAAAACCATTTAGTTTAATATCAGATAGGCCGCTGCCTAATATGACCGCAGAATCAATTTTCGTATCGATGCGCTGCCGTACTGAATCCGTGGCGTCATTAATGCGTTGCAAAAGGTTATTCATAATAAATCGATTACAGTAAAAAATACTATTCTAGAACACTTACGATGCTTAGGGCATAATTGATTGCTACTGAACTGAGCTAATTTACGCACGTGACCTTAAAAGATTTTGAATTTAGCGCTTTGCGTAACCATAAACCTGTTGTTCGAACAGAGGCTTCATTAATAAAAGCGTCGGTAGCAGTTGTGTTACGTGAGCATAACGGAGATACCGAAGTGCTAATGATGCAGCGCGCGAAACACGAGCGCGACCCTTGGTCAGGTCAAATGTCGTTTCCAGGCGGCAAGATAGACACCACAGACGAATCATCTAAAGCGGCTGCAGTTAGAGAGACCTTTGAAGAAATGGGTGTTGCGCTTGAGGAGCAGGACTATATTGGTCAACTAGACGACGTATTGGGTTTTAAAGTGGATGGTGTGCACGCAGTGCATATTACCCCTCATGTTTTTGAGTTGCGTAAGCCTGCGCAAATCACCGTGAATCACGAAGTTTCAGATACAGTTTGGTTGCCATTGTCGTGGCTAGCCACACCAGACAAAGCGTATGAATTTTACAGCCCGCGCAATGAAAATATTCGTATGCCTGCAGTCATCATTAATGAAGCCAAAGAACAAATTTTGTGGGGTTTAAGTTTACGCATTATGGCAATGTTGCATACGGTCATTGGCCGACCAATGAGCGTGCTCAGTGATGATGAACTTAAGCAATTGAGCACACTGCACATGCGCAATGTTACACGTGAAAAGTCTGATTTTGTAAAAAACGAAAATACCGCTCAAGCCGCTGAGAGTGAGCGAACGATTTAATGATCAGTTTAGCAATGGGCTTAATTATCATTTAACTTATGATCTATTCCTTATTTTTAATTTTTGTTGGTGCAGCCTTGTTTGCAACCTTAGCGCTTGTTGCGCGGCAATCATTGATTATTGGGTACATCGTATTGGGTGTGGTGCTAGGCCCGTGGGGTTTGAAATGGGTTAGCGACACCGACCTTATTCAAGATATATCTAATATTGGCATTATCTTTTTACTGTTTTTATTGGGTTTAAATCTAAGCCCGAGAAAACTGTTAGAGCTCTTAAAGAAGACCACCATTGTTACCGTATTAACCTCGGCGGTATTTGCATCAGTCGGCTTCGCGATAGCGATATTAAGTGGTTTCGATACCATTAATTCAGTGGTAGTTGGTGTGGCTTGTATGTTTTCTAGCACGATCATTGGCTTAAAATTATTGCCAACCACCGTATTACACCACAGACACACTGGCGAGGTAATCGTCAGTGTTTTGCTGCTGCAAGATATGATCGCGATTGTCGTAATGCTGGCATTTCAGGCGCTGTCATCGGATCAAGAGTTGATGCTCGAGCTGGTTAAGTTAATCGTGTTGTTGCCCGCGCTTATCGGCGTGACTTGGGTATTAAAAAAACTAGTATTGTTAAAGCTCTTTTTCAAATACGACCGCATCCAGGAGTATGTTTTCTTATTAACAATTGCTTGGTGTTTAGGCATTGCTGAGTTGGCACATACGATAGGTTTTTCACATGAAACTGGGGCGTTTATTGCTGGCATTACCGTGGCCACCAGCCCAATTGCCCAGTTTATTGCCGAGAGCTTAAAGCCATTGCGCGATTTCTTTTTGGTGATGTTCTTTTTCGCATTGGGCGCTGGCTTAGACGTGTCGCAATTAAGCACGCTATGGTTACCCGCGGCAATTCTGGGTGTCACCATGTTAACGATTAAGCCTGTGGTATTTCGTTTTGCGTTACGCCGCGTGTCAGAAACCAATAAGCTCGGTTGGGAAACGGGTTTCCGTTTAGGTCAAATGAGCGAGTTCTCGTTATTGATTGTGTTTGTGGCGTTACAAAGTGCATTGATTGATCCAACCACAGTTTACTTTGTGCAACTTGCGACGGTCATTACGTTTATTGGGTCGAGTTATTCAATTGTTTTACGTTACCCAACACCGATTGCCGTGTCCGATAAATTAAGGCGCGATTGATATGATAACAAAATCAGCACACAACGTTATTCTTGGTTGTGGTGACATAGGCCGTCGCTTAGTGCGTCTTTTATTGGCTAATAAAGAACGTCCTAAAGACATTATCGGTTTTGTAAACAGTGATTCGAGCCAAGCTGCGTCGAATGCGCTTGGCATTACTGTACATAAGATTGATTTAGATAATCTAAGCGATGACCTAAATGTGTGTGATCAAGCGCAACTCTATTACACCGTGGCACCACAAAAGCAAGGTGTTCAAGATTTGCGTTCTCGAGCCGTGATTAAGGTGTTTAATCAAGAGTCGATTAAACCAGAGAAGGTCGTGTTGATTAGCACCACCGGTGTCTACGGCAATTGCAATGGCGAATGGGTAACGGAAAACAGCCCAGCCCAACCTAAAACAGAACGCGGCCAACGCAGGCTTGACTCAGAACAGCAATGGTTAACTTGGGGTGAAACTCAAGGTGTTGAAGTGGTGGTACTGCGCGTGCCTGGTATTTACGCATTCAGCCGTTTGCCACGTGAACGAATCGCTAAAGGTATTCCAGTTGTTAAGCCAAGTGAATGTGGTTTTACCAATCGTATTCATGCTGATGACTTAGCGTTAATTTGTAAAATCGCCATGCAACGAGGTAGTGGCGGTGAAGTGTTTAATGCCACCGATGGGCAGCCGGGTAAAATTTCTGAATATTTGCAAGAAGCGGCGAAGGTGTTAGGAAGTGAGCCTTTGCCAGAGATATCCATGCGGCAAGCGCAATCTGAGTTATCGCCCGGTATGTTGTCGTATTTAGGTGAGTCGAGAAAAATCAGTAATGAAAAAATGCTCGATGAACTAGAAGTGGTGCTGAGATATCCGGACTTTAAGCAGGGTATTCTCTATTAGAAACGCATCCGTACTAAGCTGAGACCCTGAAAGTAGTATTGCGCTGATCTCTCAGCGCAATACTATTGGCCACACTACCCAGTATGTTTATTTACCTATGCTGGGGTGATTACTCACAATGGTAGTGATCACCATGTTCATAACAGCTTTGGTTTCGGTCGTTGTAACGCGAGTAACCAGGGTCTGGGCAGTATTCGTCACTGCGGTTATAGCCGCTTGAATAGCCTCGGTTATAACCTCGGTTGTATCCTTTATTGTAGCTGCGGTTATAGCCTCGATTATAGTAACTATTGTAACCACGGCGGTTGTAGTACTTGTCTCTGTGATAAGATTTTCGGCGTGGGCGATAATCGTAGTAATCACTTTTGTATGATCGCTTGTGGTACGACTTGCCGCGGTATGATTTTCCATAGTGGCGGTCATGAAAGCCGATACTAATGCCCGGTATATCAACATGGACTTTTGCACCTGCCGACGCAGTCGACGGTATAAATGCAGCTGTGAGCAGTAATGCAAACAGTGCAATCATCGTTTTTTTAGCTTGTCGGTTAATTAAGTTCATATAAACGCTCCTGACGACGTTGTGTTAACTTAAACGAAAATGTACACAATTGCACCTGAACCTTAACTGAACCAAATGAATAAACAGCCTAATTCCCCACAAAACATCGTTATATTGACCGGCGCGGGCATCTCTGCGGAGTCTGGAATTCGAACATTTCGAGCCGCCGATGGCCTTTGGGAAGACCACAAAGTAGAAGATGTGGCCACGCCAGAGGCATTTGAACGCGACCCTAAATTAGTTCAGCGTTTTTATAATGAACGTCGTCGTCCTATTGTTAATAACGAAGTTGCGCCGAATTCAGCCCATATTGCACTGGCAAAACTCGAACAACAGTTTCAAGGTTCAGTGATGCTCGTCACGCAAAATATAGATAATTTGCACGAGCAAGGCGGCTCACAAAACGTACTGCATATGCATGGCGAGATTTTAAAAATACAGTGTAAGGCCTCGCAAACGGTGTTTGATTGCACGGATGATGTTTCAGTAGAAGATCGTTGCGCATGCTGTGATCAGGCTGGTAACTTGCGGCCGCATATTGTGTGGTTTGGGGAAATGCCACTGTACATGGATGAGATTTATCAAGCGCTGAGCGAGTGCGATTTATTTGTTGCCATTGGTACGTCAGGCAATGTTTACCCCGCCGCGGGCTTTGTGCAAATGGCTAATCAGGCAGGTGCGCAATCGCTTGAGATAAACCTTGAAGAATCGATGGTTGCCAGCGAGTTCACACAAGCCAGATACGGTAAAGCGTCTGAATTAGTGCCTATTTGGGTCGATGAAATATTACAGTTTGATTGAGCTTAACTTTTAACTACATACGTATTAAGTTAATCACGGCATAGTTAGGGCTTAGTTAACGCTTAGTTAACTAAGCGTTTATCAACTCGCCTAGAAATTGTACGCCGCAATAACTGGGGTGTGGTCTGATGGGCGTTCTAATTTGCGCGGGGCTTCATCAATATGGCAATTGCTTGCCACATCTAGCATTGCCGATGAGCTTAAAATCAAATCAATACGCAAGCCTTCGTTCGCGCGATAACCGCCACCGCGATAATCCCACCAAGAAAAATGTTCGCCATCGCTGTGAAAATGTCGAAAGGTGTCGTACAAACCTTCGCTCATTAGTTTTTGTAGCATCAAGCGTTCAATGTCGCTGCAATGAATACTGTTTTGCCACTTCTTGGGGTTGTGTACATCAAGCCAGCTTGGTGTGATATTAAAATCACCGACTAATACCGTACGCTGGTTCTCGTCTAAAGTGTGACGCATTGCGCGTTGCAGTTTTTCGAACCAGGCTCGCTTATAGACGAATTTATCAGAATCGAGTGCTTGGCCGTTCGGCACATAAACATTGACGATTTGTAGGCCTTGGCCATCACTGCACGGGTACTCGCCAGTTATATAACGACGTTGTTCGTCTTCAAAATCGGGTAAATCAGTCACCACATTTTGTAATGGCTCTTTGCTAATAATGGCCACGCCGTTGTAGGTTTTCTGACCCGTTGCGACACAGTGATAACCCATTTCTTTAAACGCATCGTGCGGAAATTCCGCATCGGGCATTTTCAACTCTTGCAAACACAAAAGGTCTACATCATTTTCAGTTAACCAATCTGTGACTTGCTCAAGGCGCACGCGCAAAGAGTTAACGTTCCAACTAGCAATCTTCATTTTATTTTAGTCTCTGCCTGCGGGTTAATATTAGCCTGCAGGTTGGCTTTCTTGATCCAAGAATTGATCGTTATCTATTTCGTCGCTTGCGTCTTCGCTACCTCTATCATCAAGATCGCTATCTGGGTTACGCGGTGGGGCAACAAACTTTGGCTTAGGTTTAATGATCTTATAGCCAGCTGTTTCGAGCGCTTCATTGAGATTTTGCAGGTTTGGGTTTGGTAAGGCTCGCCCATTAATAACAACGGTTGGTGCAATCAAGCTGTCAGATAACTCAAGCACACGTTGCTGGGCAGCACGATTGTTGTCTAAGTTTTGTTCTTCAACGGGCACACCAATTTCAACTAAGCGCGACAGTAATTCTGAGCAAGCAGCACAATTGGGTACGGTGTACACAGTAACGGCTTGTTGTTCTACCTTGTCGCTCAGTGACCCGTTCTCATCAATTGAGGATTCGCGCAGCACATTCGCATTTTTGGGCGGCGGCTGATCTTGATAAGAAATATTGCCATTCGCATCAACCCATTTATAGAGTTTGCCAGCGTTGGCTGAGTTGATTAGTAATAGGTTGCTTGCTAAAACAAATGCCAATACAGCGCTTGCTGTAGCAGTGCAGAAGTTTATAGTCCTGAGTGATGGCGTTGAGCTTGCTAGAGTTTTCATACAGTATGAATAACGTGTTTTACTGCAAAATACCAGTCTGTTGAAGCAAAGGTTCAATTTTTGGAGCGCGACCACGGAACTCTTCAAACAAAATATTAGGATCATCTACGCCACCTCGCTGCAGTATAGCGTTTAAGAAATCTTGGCCAGTTTGTGGGTTGAAAATACCTTCTTCTTTGAATCGACCAAAGGCATCCGCCGATAAAACCTCAGACCATTTGTAGCTGTAATAACCTGCGGCATAACCGCCCGCAAAAATATGCCCAAAACTATTTTGAAAACGATTGCTTGACGGTGACTTTAATACCGCAACTTCATCACGAACATTGTCGAGTAAGTTTTGCACACTATTTGATTCAGACTCTAAACTCGGATCAAAGCCGTTGTGCAAGCGCATATCGAATAATGCGAACTCAACTTGTCTAAGTGTTTGCATGCCACTTTGGAAGTTTTTGGCGCGACGCATTTTATCTAATAGCTCAGCCGGAATATCCGTGCTTGTTTGATAATGCTTGGCAATCAACTTAAGAGACTCTTCTTGCCAGCACCAGTTTTCTAAAAATTGGCTGGGTAGCTCTACGGCGTCCCAGGCAACGCCATTAATACCAGCCACACTCATCTCATCTACTTGAGTTAGTAAATGGTGCAGCGTATGCCCAAATTCATGAAACAAGGTTTCAACTTCACCGTGTGTTAACAGTGCAGGATCACCACCAATGGGCGGGGTAAAATTGCAGGTCAAAAATGCCACAGGCGCTTGCACATGATCTGCTTGGCGACGCCGATGAATGCAGGTGTCCATCCACGCGCCGCCGCGTTTGTTTTTGCGCACATATAAGTCGGCGTAAAGCTGGCCTATTAACTCTTTGCTAGTAGCATCGATCAAATCAAAACACTGCACATCGTCATGCCATGTTTCAAGACGGGTGTTTTCTTGCAGTTGCACACCAAACAGTTTGTTTACAATCTCGAACATACCGCTAAACACTTGAGGTGCAGGAAAATACGGTTTTACTTGCTCATCGTTGAACGCATAACGATCTTCTCGCAGCTTTTCTGAATAATACGCGATATCCCAAGGTTCAAGTTTTTCACTGGTTTGTCGGTTTGCTTTTGCAAACGCATTAAGTTCTGCTAGTTCTTGTTCGGCAACAGGCTTGGCGTATTTCACTAGGTCAGCTAAAAAATTCTCGACATGTTGTGGGCTTTTGGCCATTTTTTTTACTAATGAATAGTCCGCGTACTGTTGATAGCCTAGTAGCTCAGACTTTTCCTTTCGCAGTTTTAAAATATCTATAATCAGCGGCGAGTTATCAAACTGACCGTCATCGGATAATTCGCTGGCGCGCGCACTATAAGCCAGATACATCTCTTTGCGTAGATCAGCGTTATCAGCATGTTGCATAACCGCTAAATACGAGGGTATTTGTAGGTTTAATAGGTACTGATCTTGTTGGTTAGCGTTCTGGTCAGACTCTTCAGCTAGCTGGCGTGCCATGTTAATCGCACTGTCGGGCAAGCCTTGTAAATCTTCAAGGCTGACGACTTTTTGCCAAGCTTGGGTTGCGTCTAATACGTTGCGCCCAAATTGGTTACTCAGCTCAGCAGCGGCTTGATTTATCTCGCGTAAGCGATCTTGTCTTTGTTGCTCTAAATCCGCACCACTTAATTTAAAATCAAGCAAGGCATTGGTGATTATTTTTTGTTGCGCAGGGCTTAAAGAATCGAATTCATTGCTGTTCTTAATCTGGGTGTACTGCTTATATAAGGCCTGATTCTGACCAACCTCGGTATTGTACTGTGTGAGTAAGCTAATGCCTTGCTGATAGGCTTCGCGTAATTCATCGCTGTCTTTGACACCGTTTAAATGCCCAACAGGCGACCAAACTCGGCTAATGCGCTCATCTATGTCTTCCATTGCATGCGCAAAGTTAGACCAGTTCGGCTTGTCTAATGACCCAAGTTCTTGCAACTGTTGTCTTGCCTCGCTTAATACGGTTTCTAGCGCGGGAAGAACATCGCTGGCGCGAATGCTCGAAAAATTTGGCAGGCTATCAAAGTTAAGTAAGGGGTTACTCATTATGGCAATACCGCTTCGCCGTTCACTAATTCCTCTACAGTTTCGCGACGCCTAACAATGTGTACTTGATCACCGTCGACCATTAACTCGGGTGGCTTAGTGCGCGAGTTATAGTTACCGGCCATGACAAAGCTATACGCACCTGCAGATTTGACTGCCAGCACATCGCCCGATTGCGTTGTTAATTCGCGATCACTGCCGAGCACATCCGCGGATTCACAAACCGGCCCTGCTATATCGTAAGTGCCGGCTTCGCCGTTTGAATGTTCGTCTATATTTACAATTTCATGGTGGGCTTGATACAGAGCTGGGCGCAGTAAGTCATTCATGCCTGCGTCAACCAGCGCAAAGCTTTTACTGGTATTGTGTTTTAGGTATTCGACGGTGGTGAGCATTACACCAGAGTTGCCTGCAATATAGCGGCCTGGTTCAATTGCAATGGGCAAATTAATTCCGTGCGCGCGGATGCCATCAAGCATGCTTTGCACATATTCTTGCGCAGTGGGTGGTGTTTCACCTTGATAATCAATACCAAGGCCGCCACCTAAATCCAGTTGCTTTATTTCAATGCCGCTTTCGCTTAGGCGCTTAACCAGCTCAAGCACGCGATCCAGCGCATCACTAAACGGGCTGGTTTTAGTAATTTGCGAACCAATATGGCAGGCAATAGAGTGCACATTGATGTTCGGCATTTCTGCGGCTTTTAAATAAGTGTCAAATGCCGCATCCATTGCAATGCCAAATTTGGCTTTGTCCATGCCGGTTGATATATACGGATGCGTTTCAGGGTCAACGTCTGGGTTAACTCGTAAGCCAATTGAAACAGTCTTATTTAACGAAGCGGCAACGTCTTGTACCCGACTCAGTTCGGCAATTGATTCAACATTAATACTGCCCACGTTGTTGGCAATCGTAAACTCAAGTTCTTTCCATGATTTGGCAACGCCTGAGAATACGACCTTTTTAGCATCACCACCCGCCATAATCACGCGGCGGAACTCACCTTCAGACACAATATCAAAGCCAGATCCAAGGCGCGCTAACACGTTTAGCACACCAATATTGCTGTTGGCTTTTACTGCATAACAGATCGTGTGCGGGTGCTCGCCAAATGCCGTTTCTAGTGACCGCCACTGGTGTTCAAACGCGGCACGTGAATACACATAGCAAGGCGTGCCAAACTGTTCAGCAATTTCACGCAATGGAACATCTTCAGCGTGCATCGCGCCGTCTTTATAGGGAAAAAAAATCATGCAGCTTAAATTTGAGTTATGTCTTCACTCAGTGAGTGCGTTTAACGAGTTTCAGAATCATCGTCTTGGTTAACTTGTTGAGGTGGGCGCTCAACCGTTAATGGACCTTTCTGGCCGCACGCACTAAATGCGCTAATGATTAATAAAACAAGGCTTGTACGTACAGCAATCATTTTTAAATTGGTCATGGCTATTCTCAATGTTGTAGTGATTTTTAGAATTATTTTTAAAGTCGTGATTATTCGGTTTAGTTTTGTAAGCGGTCGAGCGCTTGTGCAACCGCCTCTTTTACACGAATGGGTGCAGTGCCGCCGAAATGGTCACGTGCGTTTACTGAGCCTTCTAAACTTAAGACTTGATAAACATCCTCAGTGATCATTGCGCCAAAATTTTGCAGCTCGTCTAAGCTTAAATCTGATAGCGGCTTATCGTTTTCAATCGCATAATGCACTGTATTACCGACAATCTCGTGTGCATCACGAAACGGCACGTTCAAGCGTACTAAATATTCAGCTAAATCCGTTGCTGTCGCATAACCTTTAAGCGCCGCTTGTTTCATGTTTTCACGGTTGAAGCTAATGCTCGGAATCATTGCCGCAAACACTTGCAGTGACGCAGTTACGGTGTCGACTGTGTCAAAGATAGGTTCTTTGTCCTCTTGATTATCACGATTGTACGCCAATGGTTGAGATTTCATTAGCACCAACAGTGCTTGTAAATTACCAATCACACGGCCACTTTTGCCGCGTACAATTTCAGCAATATCTGGATTTTTCTTTTGCGGCATAATGCTTGAGCCGGTACAAAAGGCATCACCTATATCGATAAATTTATAGCTTTCTGATGCCCATAAAATTATTTCCTCACACATGCGAGATAAGTGCATCATTATTAAGCTCGCATTCGAGGCAAATTCGATCAAGAAATCACGATCTGAGACGGCATCAAGTGAGTTTCGAGTTGGCCTATTAAAATCGAGCAGCTCGCAAGTCATGTCTCTATCCAGTGGAAAGCTGGTGCCTGCTAGCGCGGCTGAACCCAGCGGCATCACATTAATCCGTTTGCGACAGTCTTGTATGCGTTCAACATCGCGCTCTAACATTTCATTCCAGGCTAATAAATGGTGCGCCAAACTAATTGGCTGAGCTACCTGTAAATGTGTGAAGCCAGGTAAGATGGTGTCTATTTCGTTTTCGGCAGAAGCCAACAAATTAGCTTGTAGAGTGGTGAGCAGTGTCACCACATCGTCGCAGCCTCGGCGCATATACAAACGAATATCCGTCGCGATTTGGTCATTGCGTGAACGACCCGTATGTAATTTTTTACCCGCCTCGCCAATTGCATCCGTTAAGCGTGCTTCAATATTCATGTGCACATCTTCAAGCTGAGTTGACCATGCAAATGTGCCTGCTTCAATTTGCGCTTGAATATCGTTTAAGCCAGCTTCTATGTCGAGTGCTTCTTGGTCGCTAATAACACCAATTTTGGCTAGCATTTTGCTATGTGCGATTGACCCTTGAATGTCGTACTTATACAACCGTGCATCAAAGCTAATGGATTCAGTAAAGGCTTCCACTAACTCATTGGTCGGTTCGGTAAAACGCCCACCCCACGGTTTTTTGCCGACATTACTATTTGGTAAAGGCTGATTTGAAGAATGTTGTTTGGTCATTGTGATGCAGATTACTTATTACTAAATTCCGACAGGGGAATAGTTGGTATGGCTCAATTTGTTGACATATTTTAGGCCGACTAAACTAATTATACCTTGAGCCGATCTCGGATAGCGAGTTGATGTGTCATTTTAAGTCAAGTATGGGCGTTAATATATCGATCATTCGTAAGTTTTTTAACGCAAATTCAAACTCTTATGATACAGTTATCCACCAAAACTTTAACACCCTAACTTATAATAATATGAGCGTTCTTAGAATCGCCACTCGTAATAGTCCGTTGGCACTATGGCAAGCCAACTATGTAAAGGATCGGTTAATAAAAGAGCATAAAGATTTGCAGGTAGAAATCGTTGGAATGACTACCAAAGGCGACCAAATGCTCGATCGCACTTTGTCTAAGGTTGGCGGCAAAGGTTTATTTTTAAAAGAGCTTCAAGTTTCGTTATTAAATGGCGAAACCGATATCGCGGTACATTCTATGAAAGATGTGCCTGTCGCGCTTCCTAAAGGTCTGGAAATAACCACCTTTTGCGACCGCGAAGATCCGCGCGATGCATTTGTCTCTAATAATTATCAAAATTTATACGCATTGCCAAAAGGTGCACGCGTCGGCACATCAAGTTTGCGCAGAGTAGTACAGCTTAAGAATGTGTTTCCTGCGCTGGAGTTTGTTGAGCTGCGTGGCAATGTCAATACACGTTTAGCCAAGCTCGATAATGGCGATTACGATGCTATTATTTTAGCTGCCGCTGGGCTGATCCGCTTAGACCTAGAAAACCGTATTAAACAATATATTACACCAGACCTATGTTTGCCCGCGGTTGGCCAAGGCGTGGTTGGCATTGAATGTCGAGATGATGATGAACAAACCAGAGCATTATTAAAACCCCTGCATTCGCCAGAAAGTGATTTGCTCTTAGCTGCTGAGCGCGCGATGAATGCAAAATTAAATGGCGGCTGCCACGTACCTGTTGCCGGTTTCGCGCAAATTGAAAAAGGCCGAATTCGCATGCGCGGTTTTGTGGGTGCAATTGACGGCAGTCAGCTACTCAGCAGCGAAGAAGTATCGTTGCAACTGTCGAGATCAAGCGCCGTTGAATTAGGTCAAATGGTTGGCCAAAAATTACTCGATCAAGGAGCTGCAGCGCTACTCGAACAAGCCTATGCAGTAGCGCCGCCGAGTGTTGAAAAAACCAAGCCGAAAATTTTATTAACACGTCAAAAAGTATATCTAGGCAATAGCATGAGCATATTAGAAACGTTGGATTACCAGCCTATGCACGTGCAAAGTATCAGAATTGAGCCAAGTTATAATGCCAGCATGCTAGCGCAATTTGATCAACTTGACCGTCTTACCGACATTGTTTTTGTGTCGCGAAATGCCGCTGAAATTGGCATGGCAATTATTGACGAACGTGGCGGTTTGCCCGACGGTGTCCGCACAATGGCAATTGGTGCTGAAACGGCTAAGCAGCTGTATCGGCGTGGTGTTGATGCGCTATTTCCGCAAAATGGAAATGGCATGACCGAATTGTTAAAAGTGAAGCCCCTCGCTAATCTGAGTGGCCGCAATATCTTAATTGTGCGTGGCGAAATTGGCTTGGATTGGCCAGCAGAAGAAATGACTCGGCGTGGTGCCGTGGTAGAACAGGCCATGTGTTATGTGCAATCTCCGCCATCCGACGTGGGAATGCGTTTACGAGAGGTATTTCAAGCGGCAGGTGTTTTGAGCGGCGTGTTTGCGCACAGCGAGCAAAGTATTATCAATTTGATTGAGGCCGCTGGCGACCAAGCCGATATATTGAGAAAAGCGACCTTGGTGGCAGGTAGTCAGCGCATCGCCGATGCCGCAATCGATCATGGTTGGTCAGGCAAGGTGAAAATTGCTCAATCGCCATCTAATAAGCATATGATGATTGCGTTTTCCGAATAAGCGTTAAATTTGATGAATTGTGGCTCGGTGCTGGCTGAGTGACTCTGCGATATCGCGAGGCTGTGATAAACTCGTACTTAGAGGTGTGTTTGTTCGTTGGAATCTTATGTCCGCAGGACAGACAGACATAGTTAATTATATTTTTATGTAGGGTAACTCTGATGGCAGATACATCAACCGGCACTCAAAACGGATCGAAGAAAAAAGCAAGCAAACGCACGACAAAAGCGGCCAGTAAAAAAGTGGTTGATACAACACCCGCGCCAGCTCCTGCTGCAACACCAAGTCCCGCACCGGCTCCCTCACCTATGCCTACACCTACAAAAGGCTCTGGCAAAGGCCTGAATATTTTTGCAATATTGCTGTCCTTATTAGCACTTGGTGGAACGGGTTTTACTTGGTACCAAACACAGCTTTCTAAAGTAGCGTCTAATACCAGTTTGGCCGTTGGCGTTACCGAAATTGGTGGCCAAATATCACGTATCGGCGATTCAGTAAGACAACTACAAAAAGAGCAGACCGGCTTAGTCACACAAGAAGAGTTAACCACTCGCATACTCGAAAGCAATGTCGCAGTAGAGTCTAAGTTTAGAGATTTAAGCGCTGCGCAAAGTGATATTAATGAGTCGCTCGAAAAACTCAATACGGATCTTGAGAAAGGCGTTGACGAATTTGTGATTGATGAGGTCTCACAGTTACTAAAGCTTGCAAACAATAGCGCGATTTTTTCCAATGATTCGTCTTCGGCAATTAACGCCTTAACGCTGGCGGACATTCAATTAAAAGAATTGGCTGATCCGCGTTACGCAGTGGTACGGCGCAAAATTAATACTGAAATTGAGCTGCTTAAAAGTGTAAAGCAAGTTGATACCGAAAAAGCCACGGCGCAACTAAGTAGCATAGCGAATACTATTCCATCATTAAAATTAGAAAACGAACCGCCAGCAAAAGAAAACATAAAGCTCGTTGCGGAATCGGCCGCTGAAGAAAAAATCACTTGGCGTACTGAGCTTAATAAAATCTGGAAAGACATTATCAATTCAGTGCAGATTCAGCGTGTTGATCAACCGCCAAAACCGTTATTAGCACCAACCCAGCGATACTTTCTTGACCAAAACATACAGCTTAGTTTGAGCAAAGCTGAATTAGCTCTGCTGCAAAATAAATCAGCAGTGTACTCGCAAAGTCTTACCACAGCAGAACAGTGGCTGAACGACTATTTTGATTTAAAGAATCAAGATGTACAGTCAGTATTGCAGCAACTCAGCGCTTTAAAGGCTGAACCCGTTGGCGTTGAGCTGCCTGCGATTGCCGATTCATACGATACCCTGCAATCAATTAAAGGCGGTCAATAATTATGCGTGGTTTTCTTCTATTATTGTTCGCCACAATTTGTGGCTACGGTGCCCTGCAAATAGGTAAGCTAGACCCTGACAATTACGTAAAAATGTACGTTGGTAATTATGTGGTCGAAATAAACCTGCTCGGTTTTTTGTTGTTTGTATTGGCCTTCGTTATCGTGCTGTATGCGCTTCTAAGACTGATTCGCATGATTTGGAAAGCACCTAAAAGCTACTCCACTTGGATGCAACGCCACCAAACGCAAACCGCAGATGCAGATTTAGGCTCAGGGTATTTGTCATTAATTAAGGGCGATTGGAAGCGCGCAGAAAAGCGTTTAACCCAACATCCACAGGATGGCAGTGTGCCGTACCTAAATTACTTGGCTGCCGCGCAAGCCGCGCAAGAGCAGGGCAAGTTGACCAAGCGAGATGAGTACCTAAACTTGGCCTATCAATCTGCCCCTAAAGAGCGTTTAGCAATTGGTTTAACCAAAGCGCGCTTGCATCAACAAGCTGGGCAGCTGGAAAATTCCTTAGCAACCTTAGAAGATATTGCCAAAGAAGGAAATAAAAACGCGCAGTACACGGCAATGCTATTACAAACGCATCAACAGATGGGCGATTGGCAAGCAGCGCAACATTTATTGCCCAAAGCACGCAAGCAAAAAGCACTGCCTGATGAATCTTTAGATGCCTTAAGCGATCAGTTTTACAGTGGCGCATTGAGCACGGCAAAAGACAAGCAGGCAGCGTGGAATAGCCTGCCGCGAGATCAAAAGAAGAAAGTCGATAACGTGTTTGTTTATGCTCGTTTCTTATCCGATAACGGCGAAAGTACTGCTGCAGAAAAACTGATTCGCACGACTCTAAAGTCTGAATGGAGCGACGACCTAGTGCGCCTTTATGGCCAATTACAAACGGGTTCGCCGGCTAAGCAAAGGCGTCATGCTGAAGGTTGGTTGCTGGCAAGGCCAGAAAATGCAGAGCTCAATTTAGCGGCAGGTCGTTTAGCGTTCGACGAGAAAAAGTTTGATATTGCCAAAACTTATTTGCAAGCTTCGATCAATAGTGGTCAATTACCCAAAGCCTATTCTTTGTTAGGCGAAGTCTATGAAGCGGCTAATGAAAGCAGCAAAGCCCTACAGCTGTATCGCACGGGCATGTTGGCAGTGGCTAATAAAACGGAAGCTCGACGAATAAATGTGCCGGCAGTGCCTGTTGAAGAGTTGAATTCACCAGCACCAGCTGCATCAATAGACACCACTCAAGAAACTGCCAAAGAAGGCGAACTCGTCAACCTTAATAAGGCAACTAGCTAACGCATAATGCCTGAGTTGCCCGAGGTAGAAACCACGCTGCGTGGTATAAAACCGCATGTGGATGGCAAACAGATCACCAAGATAGTTGTGCGCAATGCGTCGTTGCGTTGGCCAGTACCAAGCAAAGAGATGCAAGCCTTAGTTGGCCACAAAGTTGATTTAATTGAGCGTCGTGCCAAGTATCTGCTTTTGCATACACAAGCTGGCACCATTTTATTGCATTTAGGTATGTCGGGTAGTTTGCGAGTATTACAGGCCGATCACCCACCTGAAAAGCACGATCACATTGATTTAGAGTTTGATAAATCAAACGTCGTTCGGCTAAACGACCCGCGCCGATTTGGTTGCTGCTTATTACTGCAACAACCAATCGCAGGCCATAAGCTGCTGGCATCATTAGGCCCAGAACCACTCAGCGATGATTTTGATGGCGAGCGCTTGTTTACACTCTCAAGAAACCGACACGTTGCGCTAAAGAACTTTATTATGGATGGCAAAACGGTGGTGGGTGTTGGCAATATCTACGCCAGCGAATCACTGTATGAATCAGGTATTCGACCAAGCATGGCTGCCAAGCGTGTTAGTCGCGCTCGGTATCATCGTTTAGCTGAAGAGATTAAGACAGTGCTCGCGAAAGCAATCAAAGCCGGCGGCAAGCCAGGCTACTTTAGGCACGAGCTACAAGTTTACGCGCGTGCTGGCGAGCCTTGTAATCGGTGTGGTGATGTAATCAAATCTCAAACTATCGGTCAAAGAAACACGTTTTATTGCCCGAGCTGTCAGAGTTTTTAAGCAACAGTAATTTTATAGCTAAAAATACCCAAACAGCTTTATATCAAACATCATTGCAGCGCCTAAATAGGCGCTGCAAATAATTAGGCCGATTCCCCAAACCCACATCCACATTTGCTTGCCGAAACGGCCAAGTATGGTCAGCGCAATACCAATTAGAACACCCAACGCTGCGGTTACCAACAACATATCGTCGCTGGCGTGCGCTGCCATTTGTTCTTTCGGCAGAACAACCTCGCCGTCTTTATAGCGCATTAGTTTTCAGTCGTTTTTTTAGGCTAGTCTTTGGTTCTCATGGTGCAGAACTCTTCGGCTGAACTTGGGTGTATGCCTACCGTTGCGTCAAAATCAGCTTTGGTAGCGCCGGCTTTAATTGCAATCGCAATGCCTTGCATAATTTCAGCTGCATCATGGCCAACCATGTGTGCGCCTATTACTTTATCTGTGTCAGCATCCACTACTAACTTCATAAATGTGCGCTCAGTGTTCTCAGTTAAGGTGTGTTTGAGAATTTTGAATTCAGAAGAGTAGGTGTCAATATTGCTAAACTGCTCACGAGCGTCTTCTTCACCTAAGCCGACCGATGCAACGGGGGGTTGCGAGAATACAGCCGATGGCACATTGCTGTGATCAGCGGTGCGCGGTTTGTTGCCAAATTCCGTATCAGCAAATGCGTGGCCTTCCATAGTTGCAACAGGCGTTAGTGCAATGCGGTCTGTGACATCGCCCACGGCGAATATATTATCAACATTCGTGCGCGACTCTTGGTTAACCGGTATCTCGCCTTTTTTACCAAGTTCAACACCCGCAGCACTTAAATTAAGTGGCTCTGTGTTCGGCGAACGACCTGTTGCAAATAAAACACAGTCCACTGTTTTTTCAGAGCCATCGGTAAAGGTAACCAGTTTGCGGCCATCACTGTCCAACGCAATAGACTCAACATTATTGTTAACTTGCAGGTCTATGCCTTTTTTTACAATCTCGCTTGCTAGGTGATCACGAACTTGGTTATCAAAACCGCGCAAAATTTGTGGGCCGCGATATACCAAAGTGGTGTCGGTGCCTAAGCCATTAAAAATACCCGCAAATTCAACTGCAATATAACCACCGCCCACAACAACTGCCGACTTTGGTTGTTGCTCTAAGTGAAATACCTCGTTTGAGCTAATTGCATGTTCAATACCATCAATCTTTGGTAGAAACGGTGTGCCGCCAGACGCAATTAATATTTTGTCGGTCTCGAGAATGGTATCGCCTACTTTAACGGTATTGGCATCAATCAGTGAGCCTGTTCCGTGGTGAATTTCAACGCCCGCATTAGCTAATAAGTTTTCGTAAATTTTATTCAGGCGATCAATTTCGGTATCTTTATTACGAATCAATGTAGCCCAATCAAAACCATTAACTTGAGTGCTCCAGCCATAGCTGGCGCTATCAGCAAATTCTTCATGAAAGCCTGATGCATAAACCATCATTTTTTTAGGCACACAACCACGAATAACGCAGGTGCCGCCATAACGATACTCTTCACAGATGGCTACCTTCGCGCCATGTCCAGCGGCAATCCGCGCAGCGCGCACACCACCAGAACCGCCACCAATAACAACTAAATCATATTTGCTCATGTCTTAATTTTCTCGCTTTAAGAACTCATTTCGAAAAAAAGGCCCTCTAAATTAGAGAGCCTTTGGGTTTAAATGTTTGTATTACTACGCGGCTAATTGGCCTTTCATCTTTTCCATCGCCCGTTTTTCAATCTGGCGAATACGCTCTGCAGAAATATTATACTCCGCAGCAAGCTCATGTAATGTGGCTTTATCATCGCTTAACCAACGGCGTTGTAAAATGTCTTTACTGCGCTCATCCAATTGCTCAATTGCGGCGTATAAAGAATCACGATTATTATCGCTGTTCTCCTCGCGCATTACTAATTGCTCTGGGTTGTAACGCATATCTGGCAAATAACCTGATGGACTTGTGACAAAGTCATCGTCGTCACTGTCTGCGCCATCAAAGGCTACGTCAGTGCTGGTCATGCGTTGTTCCATTTCGCGAACCGTTTTCACTGGCACATCAAGTTGATCGGCCAAGTCATGCGTTTCTTGTTCATTCATTGCGCTCAACGTTTTGCGCGATTTACGTAGATTAAAAAATAGTTTGCGCTGCGCCTTAGTTGTTGCAACCTTAACGATTTTCCAGTTCTTTAGAACATACTCATAAATCTCAGCTTTGATCCAATGTACCGCGTATGATACCAAGCGGATACCGCGATCTGGGTCATAGTTTTTAACCGCTTTCATCAGGCCAATATTGCCTTCTTGAATAAGGTCGGCAACAGGCAAACCATAACCCGTAAAACCTTTCGCTACGTGAATAACGTTACGTAACTGAGACACAACAAGTTCACGAGCTGCATCCACGTCTTCTTCATCGCGGAAACGTCGCGCTAGGCGAGCTTCTTGCTCAGCACTGAGTACAGGCGCATTATTCGCAACCTTTAAGAACCCAGCTAAATTACTATCTTGAGGTAGAGAGATGGCTGTTGATGTCATAGTCGTTCTCCTGATTTTCTAAATTAAACAACGCTAATTCGCTGTTTGAGCGGGATTTACCCACTGAATGCATTAATATTAGCACTCAATAAGTAAGAGTGCTAATAAAATTAATTTCTTCTAAAATAAATTGTTTTTATAACTGTTATTTATAAAAACGGCGTCAATGTTAGCTTATTTTTTAAGACCGATAACACCGTTAATTAATTGCAGCAATTCCTTTACTGTTTGAATATATGGCTATAGGAGGCGACAGCTTTCTACACTAAAACCACTCGCTCACACCAATCACAATCAACGCCAATAAAGATAATGCTGACACACCAAATATAATAGAGCGCAAGGTCTGCAAGTTTGCGTAGTAACACAAGGCGTAAACCATTCTAGAAATCACAAAACCCCAAGCCGCGATACCAACGGCATAGGCAGATGCATTTGAGAAAACACAAAAAATGCTCGCCAAAATAAAGATAGCAATACTTTCGTTTGTATTACCAACAACACGATCAACCCGAAACAATAAATTATCATGATCCGATTCAACCGCGGTTCCAGGGACATGCTTAGCACGAATTCCAATAACATCCGCAATCACAAGCTGAATCAGCATTAGTAAAGCAAGACTTCCAAATGCAGACACTAAATAAGGGTAGGTGTTTAGTATTGTTGCCATTTTATTTACATGAAACCGTTACACAGGTTGGCAAGGCTATTTTATTCATCGTTGTTGGTTCTCATTCGTAATGAGTCCACATTCTTATAACCTTTATTGCTTTTTGGTTCTTGTATGGTATTTTCATTGTGAATGTTTTTTCCAATAAAGCATGACTATAACAATATTGACCAAAATTGAGACTACAGCCAAAACCATATAGAAGCCAACTGCTTGCTCATGCCAAACCACGGTGCCGTCGTAATATCTGCCAGCCTCGTTGTATGGCATCGCATTTCTTTTCCGCCAAATTCTAAATAAAGATAGAGTTACACCGGAACTCAGAATAAAACACACGACATACAATGCCTTTGTCAGGTTCAAATCTGATACACCTAATAGCTTATTAAATTGCGTGCGCATTTTGTCTCTTGTTCCATTTTGTCTCTTGTTCCATTTTCTCCATATGCTCCAAACATCTTGATTTTTATAGGTTTATTTCACTTTACACTGATTTTGGCTGGGGTGAAAGAGTTAAACATGTACTGTGGTTTTGTCAGGTTGGGCAATTGGCTATTATCTAGGCTGAATGTGCCTTAGGTGTTGCGCGACTGACCAGCGGGCTGCGAGCCAGCCTAGGGCGGTGCTGGCTACGATGATGATTGCAATTTCAGAGGCGTTTAACGCGTAGATTAAATTGCCGGTTTGGTAACTGGCGGCGAGCTGTGTGATTGCGGGGTTGATTAGTTTGGCGGCTAGCAGCAGTAGACCAAGCGCAATGAGTGCGCCGAAGAATCCAAATAGACTGCCGTAGTATAGAAAAGGTCTGCGCACAAAAGTATCTGTGCCGCCGACCAGTTTAGTGATTTCAATTTCTTGGCGGCGGTTCATGATCAGCAGTTTGATGGTGTTGCCGATGATGAATATTAAGGCGATGGCGAGTAGGGCACTGATCAATACGGCAGTTCGGCCAGATACATTTAAAATGGCATTAAAGCGATCTATCCAATCTAGGTCGAGCCGTATGGTGTCGATGCCTTCAAAATTGCTGAGTTCTGTCTTTAGGTTGAGTAGTTTGTCAGAGCGTGAAAAACCTAGGCTTGGCATTACAACAATAGAAGCAGGCAATGGGTTTTCACCAAGTAGCTCAATTTGTGCGTCTACTTGTGCGTTTACGGCATTTGAGTCTGAATCGAGTTGCGAGAGTATTTTGAATTCTTGTAGGGCTTGATCAGGGTTAATCAATTCCGCCAGTTCTATCGCTGGGTTCAGGCGAATTTCGTCAAAGATTAGCTTGGTGACATCTGGGCTTAAGCCTTTTTGCAAAAAAATAGAAATTTGCGGGCGGCCTTGCCAGTTGCCACTCAGTGATTGCGCGCTTTTCACAAATACGTACATTAAACACGGCAGTAAAACCATAATGGCAATAATCACCAAGGTATTGAATGAGGCCATTGGCGTGCGGCGCATGTCGCCTAACGTGGCGAACAAGACTTGTAAATGGCGCGTTAAATAACTACCCATCGTTTTGCTCGCTGGTGCGGTTGCTTAATTCGGGCTCGAGCGTGAAGCTCTCGATACTCGGTTCGATCAATTCACCGTGCTCCAAATGCAGAGTTCGTTTGCCTAGGCGTGCGACTTGACGGGTGTCGTGTGTGGCAATTAATACGGTCACGCCAACTTGGTTAAAGTCGGCAAAAATATCAATGATTTCATCCGACAGGGCTTCGTCTAAATTACCAGTAGGTTCATCGGCTAGTAAAATATTCGGGCGATTAATGACCGCGCGCGCAATACCAACGCGTTGTTGTTCACCGCCTGATAGCGTAATGGGCAGTGCGCTTTCTTTACCCGATAGGCCAACTTTGCCAAGCGCAGCACGAACGCGTTTGCGAATTTCATCATGTGGCATACCAATCACGATTAATGGTAAGGCCACGTTATCAAACACCGAGCGATCGAGCAGTAATTTATGATCTTGAAAAATCACGCCTATGTCGCGGCGCAGCGCTGGGATTTTGCCAGCGCGTAGCCGACCTAAGTTTTTGTTATCAACAATAATTTGCCCAGAGGTGGGTTTTTCAATGCGTGAAATTAATTTAAACAGCGTACTTTTACCCGCGCCAGAGTGCCCTTCTAAGAACACCATTTCGCCCGCTTGAATATCAAAGCTAACGTTTTTTAGCGCTTCATGGCCATTGCGGTATTGCTTGGTAACTTGGCTGAATTTAATCACGGTGTCAGTTAGCCCTTTAGGTCTGGAATCAGTGCGCTGGCAAACTCACTGGCAACAAACGGTTTTAAATCGTTAAAGCCTTCACCAAGGCCGATGAAGCGAATCGGTAACTGGTGCTTTTGGGTTAACGAGATTGCCACACCGCCTTTGGCGGAACCATCAAGCTTGGTTAAACAAATACTAGAAACACCCACGGCTTCTTTAAAATGATCTAACTGCGATAAAGCATTTTGCCCAGTACCGGCATCGAGTATTTGCATCACTTCGTGTGGGGTTGTTGGGTCTATTCTGGCCAAAACGCGATTCACTTTTTGTAATTGCTCCATTAAATCACTTTGGGTGTGTAGTCGGCCAGCGGTATCGATCATTAAAATATCAATCTTGCGCGCAATGGCTGATGTTAGCGCGTCGTGTGCAACGGCCGCGGCATCTGCACCTGTGCTTTGCGCAACCACTGGAATGTCTAAGCGCTGCCCCCATTCTTGCAATTGCTCAACCGCGGCCGCGCGAAACGTATCGGCGGCGGCTAACATGACCGATTTGCCCTGATCTTTGAAAAGCTTGGCAATTTTGGCGGTGGTGGTGGTTTTGCCAACACCGTTTACGCCCACCATGAGCATTACATAGGGTTTGTGGTTTGATTCGGCCGACTGCTCTAGCGCGGTATTCCAAGGTTGTTCAGCGACTTTGATTAGCTCATTTATTTCATCGCGCAAGCCTTGCACAACACCAGCGGCATCTTGAATTTTTTCAGACTTAACCCGAGTGCGGAGGTTCTCAACCAGTACTAAGCTGGCTTCTACGCCGATGTCGCTGGTGATCAGCACTTCTTCAAGGTCATCAAATAGATCATCGTCTAAATCAAACGAGCCTTTAAAGACATTGCCGATTTTGCTCAGAAAGCTGGAACGCGATTTATCTAAGCCAGTTTCGACACTCGCGCTTTGCTCGCTTGTGTTGCTAGGCGCTGTTGTGACGGTTTCCGTTGAGTCTGCTGCGTTTACATTGTGCTGTTGAATTTGGTCTGATGTTTCTTGCGGAGCATCGCTTGGTATCGCTTTATTGCGTTTGAAAAATTTACGTATGCCGCCTTTTTTTTCAATGTTATCGGGCGTTTCGTTTGAGTCAGTCATTAGGGCAAGAATACGTGTTTGTAGAATAAGTTGGCGAATCGGTTCGCAGTCGCTATATTGTAGGCATTGATTAGCAAAGTTTAAACAACACGATGAAAAAATTCTTATTAATGGTCATTGTTTTAGTGGTGGCTGCGGTCGGTATTATGTGGGCGTCGGCTCAATCATTACCCAGCTGGTTCAACGAACAAGAAACCCAACAAGACCGTAATCAAAAAGTGTTGGCCGCGCGCATTGAAAAACAAGGCGTTGGCAAGTTTTTAGGTAATAAGTTTGCGGACGTCCTAAAAGGCCGCGTGGTGTTAACTGAGGATGAGTTTAACTTGTTGCTATTGGCCAGTTTAAAAACAAGCGATGATGGCCGCAAACTATTAGCCGTGAGTGATGCGGTGAACGCTAAGTTAACTGATGGTCAAATTGAAATTGGCGCAGTAATTAATCTCGACAAAGTCGAGAAAATAGACGCCAAAGCACGCAAAGCAGTGGAGAGAGTCAGTGGCATGTTCCCATTTTTAAGCGGCTCGCGTATGTCTGTTTCAGTGATTGGGCGGCCGGTTGCACGCAACGGTGAAATTGCGATTAAAGATGATTTCAGTGTCAAAGTGGGTGCAATACCCATTTCCAATAACGCCTTACGTCAATTGGGTGCGAAAGTCGAGCGTGCAAACAGCACCAGCTTGGCTTTAAAGAATTTGTCGGTTAAGTCTATTGATGTGCAAGATGGCCAAGTCACGCTCAACGTATTCCCGCGTTTTTAGTTTAGCGCTATATTAGTTAACTGACTCGCTAACCGAATGACTGAGTTCAATCGTCAGCCTGTTTTATCAGGCCCAACTATTTCTGTTAAGCCTTTATCGGAAGACGATTTTGATGGCTTATTCGCCTGCGGTGGTGACCAACGCGTTTGGGCCGGCCACCCAAATACCGACCGTTATAAACTAGAGTGCTTTAAAGAGTGGTTCGCCAGCGCGTTGGAGTCGGGTGGTGCGATAACGGTTACTGAAAATTCGAGTAATCAAATTATTGGCTCATCACGCTATTATTTTGATGAAACGCCCGCAGGTGGTGTTGCAATAGGGTTTACCTTTTTGGCGTATCGCTGTTGGGGTGGCAAGGTAAATGCAGAACTAAAGCAACTTATGTTAGACCACGCATTTAATAGCTTCGACACGGTTTGGTTTCATGTTGCATCAAGCAATATCCGTTCACAAAAGGCCATGCAAAAAGTTGGAGCCACTTTGGCTGGCGAGCAACAATTGTCATTAGGTGGCTCTTCTGGTTCTTGGTTTTTATTTCGTATGGATAAGCAGCAATAGTTTACAAGTTGTTGATTAACTTTGTCGTCTAGGTAATACTCGTCTGCCAAATCTGGTGAACTACCAGCTGAAATTAAATTTAACGCATTCTTTGTGCCGTTTATAAATAACGTAAAAAAGCATACCGAATATTACTAGGAGATTGTTATGTCTACCGGACAACAAATATTTTCAAACATTACAAGCGAAGGCCAACTCGAATTTTCTATGCTCGAAGTAGAGGTGCCAACTCCAGGCCCAGGACAAGTATTGATCAAAATGGAGGCCGCACCCGTTAACCCGTCTGATATGTGGCCAATGTTTGGTCCGGCTGATTTAAGTAAGGCTGAGTTAGAGTATTCAGATAGCCGTCGTGTGATGACAGCGCCAGTACATCAATCAATGTTAATCGCGGTTCGTTCGCGGCTCGATCAAGTGCTGCCTGTTGGTAATGAAGGCGCGGGCACCGTCGTTGAAGCAGGCGAAGGTGCCGAAGGCTTAGTGGGTAAAACCGTGGCCGTAATGTCAGGTGCGAGTTATGCGCAGTACTGCTGCGTGCCAGCAATGGCTTGCTTGCCATTTAACGAAGGCACCACGGCAGAGCAAGCAGCTTCATCATTTGTGAACCCGTTAACAGCACTTTCAATGGTGGACACCATGCGTTTGGAAGGTCATACAGCATTGATTCACACAGCAGCGGCCTCTAACCTTGGGCAAATGTTGAACAAGATTTGTATTGCCGATGGCGTAGACTTGGTCAATATTGTTCGCAAGCAAGAGCAAGTCGATGTGCTTAAAGCGCTTGGTGCAAAATATATTGTGAATTCATCAGCAGAGACATACAAAAAAGATTTGTATGCTGCGATTGACGCAACCGGAGCCACGATCGCGTTTGATGCAACTGGCGGCGGTAACCTCGCCAGCGATATTCTAACGACGATGGAGGCCGTGCTAAGTAAAGATGCAAAAGGTTTGAACACCTATGGTTCCGAGCAATTAAAACAAGTGTACTTGTATGGTGCTCTCGATGTATCACCCACTGTTCTAAATCGTGCTTATGGCATGTGCTGGGCTATTGGCGGTTATTTACTACCGCACTTTTTAAACCGTGTTGGCATGGAACGCGCCGGAGAGTTACGCCAACGTGTCGCTGACGAAATCGACACGACATTCGCCAGTAACTACACAAAAACTTTGTCACTCAAAGAGTTGATGACACCAGAGGTAGCCAGCACTTATGTGGCGAAACACACGGGTGAAAAATACTTGGTAAACCCAAGTAAAGATTTGTAAGTTGTAAAAATTAGTTAGCGAAGAAGGCCGGTTTATCCGGTCTTTTTTGTGGTTGTTTGATTTAATAGATTCTTCGCTTCAAACAAGCGAAATCGGCAGAAATAAACGCACATCAAATTGTTCGTCTTTGGCGAGAAAATGGTTCTTACGATAATGCACAAATGCCGGTGTTGTTTGTAATTTAAATCCAGACGTTGGTAGCCACGTTTCAAGTATCTTGCCAATCAAAGGTAATAGCTCGCCGTATTTCCCAGTTAGGTCAAAAGCGGCATGTAAGCCGCCTGGAATCGTTAAGCTATTGACTATTCCACGGCGTATCAACGATTTATCAATGGGTAGACAGGCGACATAGCGGCATTCATTTAATGGCACCCACTCAGGGTTTGAGTGATGTAAGCCAATGTCACGACTTTGCGTTAAATCAATATTATTACTCATCGCCCAGGCGTGTAATGTTTGCCATGCTTGTCGAATACTTCGCCCATAGCCCTGATGGCGGACATAGGCAACACGCTGATTGTTGAGTGTCAAAAGTTCAGGTTTAGGCAAATTGTAATTTTTAACACGTTGATAGGCTGCTGCAATCTCAGCGTCTGACAAATAAGGCGGCTTTGCTTTAACTCTATCAATGTGTCGCCATTGAGCGGGCGTTGTTTGGTAAAGTTGTTTAAAGGATTGGCTAAATGAAGACAGCGATGCAAAGCCACATTTTTGCGCAATGCTCAATACACTACTGTTGTGATCAAACATAAGTTGGTTCGCCGCGTGTTCAAGACGAGCGCGACGAATATACACATTCACCGTTTCGCCTACTACCTGTTTAAACACTCGATGAAAATGTTGTTCTGAATAAGCAGCAACTTTGGCTAAGGCAGCAGCAGATAAAGGTGCTGCAATATCTCGATGTATCTCGAAAAGCACATCACTAATTCTTGATTGCTGTTGTTGGTTGTTTCGGTGGCTGATCATATGTCGAAAGCGAAAAATATTGAGAACAAAATATCACACAAATGAACAAATATAAGAGCATAAATGAACAAATAACTTTGTGGGCGTCGTTCTATTCTTGCAGCTATCAATAATCTGCTTTGAAACTATTAAAATGCACGTCAGCCAAAAACTAAACGGCATTAAGCCCTCATATATTCGCGAAATACTAAGTGCGACAAATTCGCCCAATATGATTTCCTTGGCAGGCGGTTTGCCAGCAACAGAGTCGCTGCCAGTTAAGCAGCTTGTGATGGCGATGCAATCATTAACGAATACGCCAGAAGTTTTCCAGTATGGTGAAACCTTGGGTTACTCGCCACTAATTGAGTTCTTATCCGCGCATTACCAACTTGCTGAAGAAATTGGCATTATGATCTGCAATGGCTCTCAGCAAGCCATTGATTTGATTGCACGCGCTTTTCTCGACCCTGCTGATGGAGTAGTAATGGAGGCGCCAAGCTATTTAGGTGCGTTGCAAATCTTTAGCTTGGCTCAAGCGAATGTGATCTCAGTGATTCAACGTAATAATGGCCCAGACCTAGATGAACTTGAACGAGTCTTCGCCAGCGGATCAATCAAACTGTTTTATTGTGTGCCAGATTTTCATAACCCAACGGGGGTGTGTTGGTCTTTGGAGGTTCGCAAATCTGTTGCTGAGCTTTGTATTCGCTACAACGTTGTCTTAGTAGAAGATGTGCCGTATCGAGAGTTGCGTTTTAGTGGTGATTCTTTACCGTTGGTGTCTTCGTTTTGTCAGGATAATGCTTTTGTATTGAGGTCGTTCTCGAAAATCGCCTCGCCTGGTTTGCGCCTTGGCATGGTCTGTGCGCCAGAGAGATATTTGCAAGCCCTTATAAAAGTAAAACAAGCCGCAGATCTGCACACGGCTTTGCCAGCGCAGGCTGTATTGCTGCAATTATTAAGTTCAACTTATTTTGCTAAACACCTTGCCGAGTTACGAGCCAGTTATCAACAGCGGTACGAGGTCATTATGCGGGCGTTAAAACCCTTGTTGAAAACGTATTGTAAGTGCAGCCCTGTTCAAGGTGGCATGTTTGTTTGGTTACAGGTGCAACACGGTGAACCCATGCTGATTGCGAAAACCTTATTAAAGGAAGGTGTTGCTGTGGTGCCAAGTGATGTGTTTTATAAGGAGCCTAAAAACGCGCTGCCTGCTCTGCGACTTAATTTTAGTCATAGCTGCGAAGCGGATCTACGGACAGCTGTTGAACGGATGACAAATGTGATTGAAAAGATGCTTCGCTAATGCTCTGGATGACAGTCGTAAGCGCAAAGTGTCATCCAGAGCGCGAGCAAAGGGCCTTTTCTTTAAAAGTCTTATTTTTTCTTAGAACGCGCTCTTGGGTGAGCGTCGTCGTAGACTTGCGCTAAATGTTGAAAGTCTAAGTGGGTGTATATCTGCGTGGTGCTAATGTTGGCGTGGCCTAGCAGTTCTTGAACAGAGCGCAGTTCGCCGCTTGATTCGAGTAAGTGGCTAGCGAAGGAGTGTCTGAGCATGTGTGGGCTAACAGATATTTCGATGCCTTGTTTTTTAGCCCAGTGTTTAATTCGCTGTTGAATTGATCGCACACTAATACGATTACCAAGTTGGCTGACAAATAAGGCTTCGTAGTCTTTCAGTGGTAATGCATTGCGTTGTAGCAGCCATTCTCGAATTGCTTTGTCCGCTTGGCGGCCAATCGGGAGGTCGCGCATTTTATTACCTTTTCCAGTTACGCGAATCATTTTCGAAGGTAGGTCGAGATCGTTTAAGTTAATATTACAGAGCTCGCTTAAACGTAGGCCAGATGAGTAAAACAATTCCATCACGGCTTTGTCGCGATAGCTTAATGGGTCGTTTACGTCAATTTCTACTAATGCTGCAATCTGATCAACATTCAGTGTTTTGGGTAAACGTTTTTCAGATTTTGGTGCGCGCACATCATCAAATGGGTTGGTTTCGAGTTTCTTAGTGCGAATCAAAAATCGCGCTAAGCCTCGACCTGCCGATAATATGCGCTGGATACTTTTGGCATGTAAGTCATTGGCGTTTAAGCTGGCGCTAAAAAGCCTAACCGTATGATTGTTTAGCCCTTGCCAAAGCAGTACGCCACGCTCATCACAAAACTTGAACAGTTTATTAATGTCACGTCGATAAGCTTTAATCGTATGCGTAGATAGCTGGCGCTCAACACTGAGTTGCGTTAGAAACTGCTCTAGATCTTCAGTGGGTGAATTAGCTTGATTGATAACGGCTCCCTATCGCCCTATCGCTGCTCTGGTTGTAAACGTGCTAAACAGATTCCAGACATCAAACCGAGGCGGTCTAGGTGGGCGGTGCCAAGATCGTTGGTGTAACGTTGTGCGTCAACCGAACCGAGAGCGAGCACCCCAAGCACCTCAGGCGATTCGCTGGTGCGCATTGGAATAAGTGCAGCAGATGCAATGGTTTGATCAGCAGATGCGCTAAAAAATAGGTTCATGATATTGCTCGGCCAGCGATTGTCACAAACCGCGCGATTATTGATTAAACGGCGTAATGTATCGGCATAAGCTTGTTGGTCAAGCTCGCTGCGCTCAGACGCCTTTTCAGTTTTGAGCGCGACTTGATCAATCTTGAAGGTAGTGCGCAATACTTTTGGAAACTCAGCCGCAAACTCAGATAAGTTTTTAAAGCTGATCAACTGGCAGATAACGTCACTAAAGCTATTGCTGATTTGTTCGTTTTCGCGTGCAACCTCAACAAACTCTGATTGCTGTGATTGAAACTGTCGAAGGCGTTCTTTAAGCATGCTAACTTGGCGCTCTAATAAAGATGCGGTGCCTCGGCTATCAATCAGCGTGACGAGTTCAAGCAACTCAGGGTGTTGCTGAAAAATGTTTGGATTGTCTTGCAAAAAGTCCGCTAAATCTGCTGCGTTAAATGTGCTTTGCACGTTTGCTAATGCCACAATACTGCCCCTATTGTTAATTATATTTATTTCGTCTTATTGTATTTTACAGGTTTAACACACCTTCGAATGAGGTTTCTGCTGGCCCTGTCATCATAATAGGTTGATCGACGCCTTCCCATGAAATTGATAAATCGCCGCCAGTTAAATGTGCGGTTGCTTGATTGTTTAAATGGCCGAGTTGTATACCCGCAACCACTGCCGCACAGGCACCACTGCCGCAAGCAATGGTTTCACCAACGCCGCGCTCGAATACACGTAACTTAATTTCGTCGCGATTAATAATTTGCATAAAGCCAATATTGGCTTTTTCAGGAAATAAGGCATGCGGCTCTAAGGCTGCACCGAACTCTAACACTGGCGCAGTGGTGACATCGTCCACTAACAAAACGGCATGTGGGTTGCCAATAGACAGGGCGCTAAAGATGATTGACTGGCCATCTAAATCTAACTGGTATTGGTTTTGCCGTTCAGTCGCAACAAGTGGTATCTGGCTGGGTTCAAACTTTGGTATGCCCATATTAACGGTGACCAGGTTTGAGTCCTGATCAGCACGCAACGTCATATCACCCGTAATGGTTTCTACGCGAATTGGATTTTTAGTAGATAAGCCTTTGTCGAGCACGTATCGTACAAAACAACGCGCGCCATTACCGCATTGCCCAACCTCACTGCCATCGGCATTCAGGATTCGATATTTAAAATCAATATCATCGCGTAAGGATTTTTCCACGATCAAAATTTGATCGCAGCCCACACCAAAATGTCGGTCAGCAATTCGTGCCGCCTGTTCTGCAGACAGGTCAATTTTGCGCTCAGTACAATCGAGCACAACAAAGTCGTTGCCAAGGCCATGCATTTTGGTGAATTCAATTTTCATAGGCGTATTTAATCACAGTTTTGCTTCAACATACGTATAATCTGAACCATGCAAATAGATTGGCAACATATCGATACAGTTCTGTTGGACATGGATGGCACGCTGTTGGATTTACATTTCGACAGTTATTTTTGGTTACGCCATTTACCTGAGGTCTATGCGCAAAAAAACAATCTGAGTGTGGATCAAGCCACTGAATTTTTGAAACCGATTTTCATCAATAATGCGCGCACGCTCAATTGGTACAGCGTGCCGTTTTGGTCGGAGCAGGTTGGTTTTGATATTTTGCAGCATAAGGAAGAAGTGGCGCATAACATTGCGTATCGGCCTAATGCGCAAGCGTTTTTGGCTGCGTGTCGTCAAAATTCAGATGACGTTCGAATGATTACTAATGGTCACCGAAGGGTATTAGACCTTAAAATTTCGCATACGCAAATTGACCAGTACTTTGATCAAATGATTTGTTCACATGAACTGGATTACCCAAAAGAGCATCTTAGTTTTTGGGAAAGGTTACAAAAAAGCGCCGAGTTTGATCCGTCAAGAACGCTATTTATAGACGACAGTGAATACGTGTTAGACGTAGCGCATGAATACGGCATTGGGCATATCTATAGTATTGCTGAACCTGATTCGAGTCGTCAGCGCTCGGAACCGAGCAAGTTTCCTATGATTGAAACGTTTGCGATTTAGCGCTTGTGCTTTTATTCGCTAAAGTTGGGTTAGATTAGCATAGGCGAGTACCAACCATTTACTGCCAACATCCGTAAAGTTAATTTGAATGCGCGCGTATTCGCCTTGGCCTTCTAAATTCACGACGACACCTTCACCAAATTTAGGGTGGCCAACATTCATGCCGACCGAAATACCACTTTCATGTGTGCTTTGATCATCTACCCACGCGCTATGTCGTGAGGCATTTGGATTATGGTAATTATTTTTCGCTTTGGCGCGCACGGCGCTGATTAACTCATCGGGCACCTCGCTTAAAAAACGCGAGGCGCTGGTGTATTTTTCTGAGCCATAGAGTCGGCGCATTTCAGCGTGCGTGAGCCATAATTGCTGCATCGCGCGGGTCATGCCTACATAGCAGAGTCGGCGCTCTTCTTCGAGTCGGCCAGACCCTTCATCCAGTGAGCGCTGGTGCGGGAACAAACCTTCTTCAAGACCGGTTAAAAAGACTAATGGAAATTCCAAGCCTTTTGCCGTGTGCAGACTCATTAGTTGTACGCAGTCTTCCCACTCATCGGCTTGGCCCTCGCCTGCTTCGAGCGCGGCGTGGGCTAAAAATGAAGACAGTGGCGGTAAGTCGTCTTCAGTTTCGTCAACTTCATAACCACGCGCTGCGGTTACGAGTTCTTGTAAGTTTTCAACGCGCGCCTGGCCTTTTTCGCCTTTCTCTTTTTGAAAGTGTTCAATCAGTTTGCTTAAGTCCAACATGATTTCAATTTGTTGAAACAAGTCTTGGTCTTGGATTTGTGAACTGATTTCTTGAATCAGATTTACAAACGCCGCCAAGGCTGATTGCGCGCGACTGGATAACTGCGTGCCATTCAGCAGTTGGTTAGTGGCATCCCACATTGAGATTTGTTGCGCCCGCGCGTATTCGCGTACCGTGTCGATGGTTTTATTGCCAATGCCGCGCGTAGGCGTGTTTACGATCCGCTCGAATGAGGGGTCGTCATCGCGACGAGTGGCTATGCGCAAGTAAGCGAGCGCATCTTTAATCTCGGCGCGTTCAAAAAAGCGTAAACCACCGTAGACGCGATACGGCATGCCGACGTTGATTAAAATTTCTTCAAAGGTACGAGATTGCGCATTCGAGCGATACAAAATGGCCACTTCGGCGCGCGCGCCACCTTGGTTTACCCACTCTTGAATTTGGTCTATGACAAAACGTGCTTCATCACGTTCATCGTATGCGGAATACAATTTGACCGGTTCGCCTTCGTCGCCTGCTGTCCATAAATTCTTGCCCAGTCGCGTACCGTTGTTTTTGATCACGGCATTGGCCGCATCTAATATGTGCGTGGTTGAGCGGTAATTTTGTTCAAGCCGAATTGTTTTGGTGGTAGGAAAATCTTTTTCGAACTGCAAAATGTTTTCAACCTTGGCACCACGCCAACCGTAGATAGACTGATCGTCATCACCCACAGCAAAAAGGTTGTGTGATTTTTGCACGAGTAAACGCAGCCAAGCGTATTGAATTGAGTTGGTGTCTTGAAACTCGTCTACTAACACATGCTGAAAACGACTTTGATAGCGCTCGCGTAATACTTCGTTGTTTTTAAGCAATTCATAAGCGCGTAATAACAGTTCAGAAAAGTCG
This sequence comes from uncultured Gammaproteobacteria bacterium, assembly GCA_964578035.1. Lineage (GTDB taxonomy): Bacteria > Pseudomonadota > Gammaproteobacteria > Arenicellales > Arenicellaceae > Arenicella. The sequence goes on along the minus strand of CAZOBR010000002.1, from coordinate 5,978 downwards.
ATCAAGCCAAAGCGTTGACACAGTGATTCGTAATGGCTGAATACGGCCAACAAGGTTTGCTGTTGGGTGTCGTTGCTTTGCGGCACATTAGCTGGTCGGCGACCTTCTTCTTTATGGCCATTAATAAACCATTGCACTTGTTTGGGTGGCCAGTAGGCTTCGTCTAATGCCAACTCTTTTAAGCTGCGTTTGACCATGCGCAGCTGGTCGTCACTGTCTAAAATTTGAAAGGCTTGCGGTAAATTCGCCTCTTGATAATGCTGGCGTAAAAAGCGATGCGCCAAACTATGAAAGGTGCCAATCCACATACCACCCATTGGCATGCCGAGCATGCTTTCAATACGGCCACGCATTTCGCGGCTGGCTTTATTGGTAAACGTAACCGCAAGAATGGACAAGGGTGATACACCATGCGCATCCACTAAATAAGCAATGCGCGAGGTCAAGACACGTGTTTTGCCACTGCCTGCCCCCGCTAATACTAATAATGGCGCAGGCGGCGCGGCAACAGCTTCGCGCTGAGCGTCGTTTAGCTCATCAAATATATGCGAAATATCCAAATCTTATTCCACAGTCACTGATTTGGCTAAATTGCGCGGCTTATCTATGTCAGTGCCTTTTAACAAGGCCACGTGATAGCTTAGTAGTTGCAATGGAATGGTGTAGATCACAGGCGCAATATAGTTGTTCACTGGTGCCACGTTTAGCACCATGGTTTCGTGATCGGACTCTAAGCCTGATTTTTCATCGGCAAATACAAATAGCTTGCCACCCCGTGCGCGGACTTCTTCAAGATTGGATTTGAGCTTTTCTAATAACTCATCATTCGGTGCTACGGCGACTACTGGCATGTTTTCATCAATTAAGGCAAGTGGCCCATGCTTTAGTTCGCCTGCGGCATAAGCCTCAGCATGAATATACGAAATCTCTTTTAACTTTAGCGCGCCTTCGATGGCAATTGGGTAATGCATACCACGCCCTAAAAACAAGGTGTGGTTTTTATCCGCAAAGTATTTTGACATCGCGATAATGTCATTTTCCAGATTGAGAGCATTCTCAATTTGTTGCGGTAAGCTACGCAGCTCTTGCACAATCTCTTGCTCGAGCGTGTCATCACTGCTCACGCGGCGACGGCGCAGACAAATAGCCACCATTAATAAAGTAACCAGTTGCGTGGTAAATGCTTTGGTTGATGCTACGCCAATCTCTCTACCTGCGTGGGTGAAAATAGTTAAATCACTGGCACGGACTAATGAACTTTCAGGTACGTTGCAAATACATAAGGTGCTGCTATAGCCCAACGTTTTGGCCATCTCAAGTGCAGCCATGGTGTCGAGCGTTTCACCAGACTGCGAAATCGTCACAAACAAGGTGCCAGGGTTAACCACGTGTTTGCGGTAACGGTATTCGCTGGCAATTTCTACGTCACACTTAATGCCAAATTCTTCAAACCAATATCGCGCAACACAGGCAGCGTTGTAGCTGGTACCACAGGCGATGATCTTGATCTCTTTCGTCGCATCAAAAATAGCGCGGGCGTTTTCACCAAACGGTAATTCCAAAACGCTATCGGCACCTAAGCGACCTTCGAGCGTTTCGGTAATCGCGCGCGTTTGTTCATGAATTTCTTTTTTCATGTAATGCGCATAACCGCCTAGCTCGGTTTCATCATCACTTAAGGTGCTAATGCGGACTTCGCGCTCAACAGCCTCGCCGCTGCTATCAACAATATGAATGTCTGATTCAGTTAATAAGGCAGTGTCGCCGTCTTCGAGCACAATATACTTTTGCGCCACTGGAATCAGTGCAGACATGTCTGAGGCAATGAAGTTTTCACCATCACCCAAACCAATCAGCAATGGCGAACCGCTGCGAGCGGCTACTAATTTTCCAGGTTCTTGTTTTGATACCACGCCTAAGCCATACGCGCCGACTAACTCGCCAACGGTGTTTTGCACGGCACTAAAGAGGTCAGCCCCTTGTTGCATATGCCAATCGATTTGATGCGCGATCACTTCACTATCTGTCTCAGAGCTAAACACAAAGTTTTGCTGTTTTTGCTGTTGGCGCAATTCGTTGTGATTTTCAATGATGCCGTTATGCACCACTGCAACCTGTTGTGAACTGGTGTGCGGGTGGGCGTTTCGCTCTGCAGGGCGACCATGGGTTGCCCAACGAGTGTGCGCCACACCAACATGGCCTACGCTGTTTTCGGAGATTTTTTCTAAATTGACCACGCGACCAACACTGCGTTGCAGATCTAACTCTTCACTGGCGTTGATCACGGCTAGTCCTGCAGAATCATAACCACGATACTCAAGCCGTTTAAGCCCATCAATTAACACAGGGGTGATATTACGTTTGGCAACTGCGCCGACTATTCCACACATAGGTTTTTATTTGGTTGTTTTATTTAGTTGTTTTATTATTGGTTTTAGTTGGCCGTTGCCAATTATCTATTTGGCGTTGCTTGGCACGACTAAGAGCTAACTGTTTGGCGTTTACATTGCTGGTAATGGTTGAACCAGCGCCAATGGTTGCGCCATCAGCAATCGTTACAGGGGCAACGAGTTGACTGTCCGAGCCAACGAATACATCGTCACCAATCACTGTTTTGTGTTTATTTGCGCCGTCGTAGTTACAGGTAATGACGCCTGCACCAATGTTGGTATTGCTACCGACTGTCGCGTCACCCACATAACTTAGGTGATTTACTTTAGCGCCCGGCGCGAGTTGCGCATTTTTAGTTTCAACAAAATTGCCAATTTTTACACTCTCGCCCAATTGCGTGCCGGGCCGTAACCGCGCAAATGGGCCAACATTAACACCCCTAGCAAGAACCGCACTTTCGATTACTGTATTAGGGTGTACTTTAACATTGTCATCAATGTGGCTAGCTGTGATCACACAATTGGGCGCAATATAGACATTTTTACCAATCGTAGAGCCTTCAATAACCACATTGATATCAATAATAGTATCTTGGCCTATCTGTACATCACCACGGATATCAATACGATGGGGGTCAATGATTGTGACACCCTCGGCCATTAAGCGATGAGCCTGCTGTTGTTGATATGCACATTCTGCTTCCGCGAGTTGTTTGCGGCTATTAATGCCCATGATTTCTGAGTTGTGATTCGGCTGAATCGTCGCGATTGGATTACCCGTTTGATATGCCAGTGCAACCACATCCGTTAAGTAGTATTCATGTTGTGCGTTTTGATTGTCTACCTGCGTCAGCCATTGCTTTAAGTTATCGCCGCGCGCACAAAGAATACCAGAGTTGATTTCGTTAATCGCAAGTTCGTTAGCCGACGCATCCTTTTGTTCAACAATGCCAGTGATAGCATTGGTATCGTCGCGCACCATGCGACCAAGCCCATGCGGGTTATCAACAAAGGCGGTTAGCACTGCCAAGCTATGCGCTTGCATTTGCGTACAAAGTGTTTCTAAAGTCTGGCTTTGAATTAACGGCACATCCGCAGTCAGCATTAATACATGCGCACCATCTTGAATATTAGGTAAGGCTTGGCTAACAGCGTGGCCAGTACCTAACTGTTCGGCTTGTTCAACCCAAGTAATACGGGCTGCTTCAGTGTGATCTTTAAGACTGTCTATCACTGCGCCTTTTTCGTGACCAACCACCACATGCACTTTCTCGGGTTCAAGCGCTAAGGCTGCGTCCAACACATGATCTAATAAGCTTTTACCCGCCACCTGATGCAATACTTTTGGCATGGCTGAACGCATGCGGCTGCCTTTTCCAGCAGCGAGTATGACAACGTGTAAGGGTGCGTGTTTGTTCATATTGATCAACGTAGAGAATAAAGCCTAATCCTTAATTCTAGCAAACCCCGCCAACACTAAATAGAGGCTATAATCACTGAATGAGTATTAGCATCAAAAAAATCACATGAAACCGATCGCCTACACCCTTGGTGAGCCTGCGGGCATTGGTTCGGACATCCTTTTGCAACTTGCAAGCAGTGACGCATTGGCTGACATTGTTTGTATCGGCGATGAACGCGCCTTAGCTGCGCGGGCGCAAAAATTAGGTTTAGAGCCTGTATTGCAAAGCTTAACGATTCAGCATGTGCCGATTGATAAACCAGACGTCATCGGCAAACCAGATGTTGCGAACGTAGCCGGTGTGATGAATATGCTCGATATAGCCATTGATGGTTGTCTGAATAATGAGTTTTCGGCTATGGTTACGGGGCCATTACACAAAGGCATCATCAATGATGCTGGTAAGGCTTTTTCTGGCCACACCGAATATTTGGCAATGCGCACCAATGCGCCGCTGCCCGTTATGTTGTTGGCCAGCAATACGTTGCGTGTTGCGTTGATCACAACCCATTTACCCTTAAAAGAAGTCAGTGCTGCGATCACGCAAGAGTTGATTATTCAGGTTTGTGAAATAATTGATCAAGATTTACGCAGCAAATATGGCATTACCAAGCCGAAGCAATTGATCTGTGGTTTAAATCCACACGCAGGTGAAGGCGGGCATTTAGGCATGGAAGAAATCAATACCATTATCCCTGCACTTGAAATCTGCCGAGCCAACGGCCTAGACCTGGTTGGGCCATTGCCAGCGGATACGCTGTTCACGACTAAGTTTTTAGATACCGCAGATGTTGCGGTGGCGATGTATCACGATCAAGGCTTGCCTGTTTTGAAATCGCAAAGCTTTGGTCAAGCAGCGAATATAACGCTTGGTTTACCAATTATTCGCTCGTCGGTTGATCACGGCACAGCGTTTGATTTAGCAGGCTCTGGTACCGCCGATATTGGCAGTTTACGCGCAGCGATTAGCGTTGCGCGTGAGATGGCGGCGGCGTCAACGAGTAATATTGTATGAACTCGTTTGCAGCGCCGCGAAAGTCACTGGGGCAAAATTTTCTACAAGACCCGAATATCATTAACAAGATTGTTGCGAGTCTTGGTTTAAAAGAATCCGACACAGTCCTAGAAATTGGCCCCGGTCGTGGTGCGTTAACCGAGTTGATTTTACCATTAGCAGGGCAAATACATTTGGTGGAGTTTGATCGTGATTTAGTCAGTTATTGGCAAAATCGAGCGGATACGCTAATGAACGTTGTGGTGCACGGCCAAGATATTTTGAAGTTTGATTTAAATGAACTGTTAAAAGCTGGGCCCGAGGTGGGTCAAGCTGTCGATAAGATAAAAGTGATTGGCAATTTGCCCTACAACATTTCCAGCCCTGTGTTGTTTCATTTAATGAAGTACGCTGAGCACATTCATAGTCAAGTGGTGATGTTGCAAAAAGAAGTCGTTGAGCGAATGGTGTCAGATCCTGGTAGTAAACAATACGGCAGATTGTCGGTGATGTTGCAGCAGCGTTATGGCATTGAAAACTTGTTTACCGTGCCACCCGGGGCGTTTTTCCCGCCACCCAAGGTAGATTCGGCCATCGCGCGCTTGACGCCATTAACGACTCCGCAACACCCAGTTGAGAATCAAGCTGATTTTGCCGAGCTGGTAAAACAGGCTTTTTCACAGCGTCGTAAGACTCTGCGCAACACCTTAAAAAAACATTTAAATGCTGAGCAAATCGAAGAACTAGCGATTGACCCAAGCACACGAGCTGAAACCTTGAGTGTGGCTGATTTTGCACGCTTAGCAAATTGTTATTCTGCCAGCAAACTTTTGTAAAAATAGCGCTTGAATTACGCCGATCTTTACCCTACTATCGCCCACCCTGAGTATGAATTCGCGCCAAATCACGAGTTCGATCTCTAATAATCGGAGAAAATCATGAAAGCAGACATCCACCCACAGTACAGTCAAATTAAAGTGACCTGTGCATGCGGCAACACCTTTGAAACAGGTTCAACGCTTGGCCAAGAGCTACACGTTGAAATTTGTTCTGAATGCCATCCGTTTTACACGGGTAAGCAAAAAGTAATGGACACTGAAGGCCGCGTCGGTCGTTTCAAGAGTCGTTACGG
>CAZOBR010000001.1:74059-89142 GCA_964578035.1 uncultured Gammaproteobacteria bacterium | reverse complement strand
GCAGGGCGTAAAAACAATGACAGCAGTATCAGCACTAACAAGCCGCCCCAGACACCGCTTTTAACCAGTGTGGATAGGCGTGCTCTTAAAACATCGGCTTCATCGTCCCAATAGCTTAGGGTGATGCCATTGGTGTCGCGCGCATTGTGATCACTAATGTATGCGCGTACTGCGTCAGAAATTGTAATTGCAGACTGATCACCCGTTCGTAGAACGTCCATCATAATGGCTGGTGCACCATTAAAACGTGTTTCCAACGGGCGCTGTTCAAAGCCATCAACAATGGTTGCTATGTCGCCTAATAAAATTGGGTCAGCACCAGGGCGCGTAATGATCGGAATATTTGCGAACTCATCTTTTGTATAGGCCTGGCCGTTTGTGCGTACCAGCAAATCACCATCGCGGGTTTTGATGTTGCCTGCTGATACATCGCGCGAACCTTGCTGCACGGCTCTCGATACGCCATTGAGAGTCAGGCCAAAGCTTTCTAATGTTGCGGGCTTAATCTCAATACTTATTTCGTAATTCGTTACACCCAGTAGTTCGACTAAGGTAATGCTCGGCAGACGCAATAGATCTTCACGCACACGGTCTGCCGTTTGTCGCAAAAGTTTTGCGTCTGTATCACCGGCAACCGCAAGCTGTAATACCGGCGGGTTTACTTCAAGCAAAGAAACAATTGGTTTTTCAGCTTCGTTGGGCAGACTATTGAGCGCGTCAACGCGTAGCTTTATTTCGTTTAATAGTTCGCGTTTGTCGTAGCTCTCGTCAATTTTTGCCGAGACCGTGGAAGTGCCTTCAGAAGAACGCGAACTGATTTCGATCACGCCTTCTAAATCAAAAATAGCTTGTTCTATTCGGGTGGTAACGGCTTCTTCAATCGATTTAGGGGTGGCACCGCGCAGCTGCGTGGTTACATCTACTCGTTGTACTTCATAGCTGGGGAAAAACTCGAGCGGAATCGAACGAGCAGCAGACAAAACACCAATGATGATGATGGTGAACATCAACAAGTTGGCGGCAACCGGGTTGCGTGCGAACCACTCAATCATGGCGTATTACGATCGCTTGGCAATAAAACTTAAGCTTTAGCATACATTTGCTGTCTGCGATTAATGGTTGTAATCATGACGGCTTAATCGCATTGATCGCCGTCAGGCTAATCAGTTTTGTCGTACAGAATCGGGCTCTTTTAACTGACTGTTTTTGTCGTTTGCAATATTTTCTGGTTGTGCGGCATTCGCATCAACGTTCTCTGCAATGGTTTGTATTACCGAGTCAGTTTTTCGCACAGCGCTTTCTTGCACAGAAGTGTTATCGGCGTTAGGTTCACTCAGGGCTTGCTCAACCAGTGCTTGCTCATCAAAGAGGCTCGGTTTGTCAGCGCCGCTTTCCGCGCTATTGACGTTTTCATCAGTGGCGGCAGTTTCTGTCACAGCTGGTTCAATAACGGGTTTGATAGCTGGGCTTGACGCGGGCGCGGCGATATTTTTGTTAGCCAATTTTGCGCGTGCACCAGCAAGAGTGCTGTTTAATGAAGTCGTAACAACCTGGTCGTTATCAGACAAGCCGTTCGACACTAACGCGTTTTGATCGTCTTGCCACAAAATATCAATATTTTGCTTGGCCAAAAGTTCGTCACGCACAAGATACACATAACGACCTTCGCGAATACTTTTGTTTGGTATCACAAAAACATTGTCAACATTAACCCCTTGAATGCGGGCATTAACAAACTGGCCAATTTTCAATGCAGGGCGACCACTCTCTTTGCCAAATGGATCTTTTACTTCGGCAATAATATCGATTTGTCGCGTATTGACATCAAAGGTGCTGTCACTGCGTGTTATCTTGGCATCCCATTGATAAGTTTTTGTGCCAATGTCGGCACTGATCAGTGCGCTAAAGTTACTGGCAGCATTCTCGTTCGATAATTGATCTAAACCGAGTTGGTTAAACTCATCTTGGCTGATTGGTAAACGAACCTCTACGCCTTCGGTTGCGAACACTTCGGCAATTGGGTTGCCAATGCCAATATACTGACCCAATACGGCAGCGCGACTAATCACTCGGCCATCGTATGGAGCGGTAATTGTTGTTCTGCTTAAATTGAGTTGCGCCGTTTGGTGAGATGCACGCGCTGAATCACGTTGCGCTTTAGATGCGGTTAACTGTGGCTTGCGCAGCACTAGGTCGGGCGCTGGGTTTGTATTGCCTAAACGTTTCCAGTCTTGTGCTGCTTGTTTGGCGTTCGCTTGTTCTTGACGATACGCTGCCTCAGCTTGTGACAGCTGTGCCAGTGATTGGCTTAAGTCTGCTTGGTAGTCGCGGCGGTCTACTTGAACCAGCATCTCGCCTTTTTTGAATGCACCACCTGTTTTGAAGTTTTCACCAATCGCCACAATCTCACCACGTACTTGGGCAACTAAGTTACCGCGCGTTTGTGCTTCTACTGTGCCATTGGCATTGACCACGATTGGGTAAGTCGAGCGTACGGCTTGAATGGTTTCAACGCTGACCACTGTTTCAGGCACGGGGCGTTTTTTAGCTTCTGGTTTCAGTACGTTTAATAAAACAATGATGAAGCTACCAAATAAAATAATGCTGCCAACAATGCGCGCCTTGCGCGGAATTTTATAAAGTAAGCTGCGTGCAGAATCGAGCGCACCACTTGATTTGCTGGACTCTTGTTCAAACTCAAACTGATCAGTCATCTTTTTTCACACTGGGTAAATCTAATTTTTTAATGTCAGCGATACTGTTTTTGGCAGGCTTTTTGTCGGTGCTTCCATTTGTTTCACCGGTGTTATCAACGGCGGCAAAATCGCCACCCAAAGATAAATGAATGCCAATACGGTTTTGTAGTAACGCATTGCGAATATTCAATTCGGTTCGCATTGAATCAAACAACCGCCGTTGTGACTGTAAAACGGTTGTGTAGTCTTCAATGCCTGATTGGTAGCGGTCAAGTGCTAGGTCTAACCCGCCTTTAGCAAATTCAACGGCGTCTTTAATCGCTTTATGTTGCTGCTTTAATAGCGTTTCACGTGATAAAGAATTTTCAACTTCTTCAAATGCCGTGAGTGTATTTCGCATTAAGGCTGCATAGCTTTGTTCTGCTTGATACAGCGCTTGGTTTGCTTGTGCATATAAGGCCCCCGATGCAAAAATTGGGTGCGTAATACCAGAGACCAGCGTCATGATCATGTTATTACTATCAAATAGCTCATTGAAGCTGTCGCGGCTGTCACCAATTGAGCCACTAAAGTTAATACTAGGATAACGCTCGCGATAAGCAACTTTGGCATTCGCAATTTGAGCTTGGTATTGCAATTGGCTGGCGCGAATATCTGGGCGGCGGGTTAACAATTCAGCTGGTAACCCGGTTGGCACAGAATTGTTTAATTCCGGTAATTTGGCAGCAAACTCCAAGTTAGTGTCAGGATAATCGCCTAATAAAGTTTTAAAGGCTCTGAGTGATTGCACATAATTAAAGCGTGCGTCTGACAGTGCGGATATTTGAAATTGCACATCGGCGCGGCTTAAGTAAACATCTAATGCAGAGCGTAGACCGCGTTGATAGTTTTCATCAATTAGTCCTGCTGTTCGTTTAAAGCTTTCGAGTTGTTGTTTGGCTAGGTCAACCTGAAGCTTGTTGGTGACTAAGTTATACCAAGCGCGACTCACATTGGCGACCAATGATAGTTCCGCCGCTTGGTAGAGCTCTGCTTCAGCTTTCGTGTTGTAAGCAGAAGCACGCTTCTGTTGCGTTAGCTTGCCCCATAAGTCAGCTTCCCAACTTATGTCGAGTGTGGCGCTAACGGTACGAATTCGTCGGGTAACATTCTCGCTTTCACCGCCACTTAATAAATCGGTTGCGAGGTCTAAATTGGTTAAACTCAGTTGAGTTGATGCACCAGCGCCTTCACTGACCGTTACTCGGTCATTTAGCCCAGCTCTGATTTGTGGCCAAAGGCTGGAGCCTGCTATGGTCGTTTGCTCAATGGCTATTTTTAAACGCGAAGCAGACGCTAATAAATCTGGATTATTTTTAAGAGCCGCTTGTACGTGTTTGTTTAAATCGGCGTCAGCAAAATTGTTTAGCCAGCCATTTTTAACATCAATGACATTGTCGTCAGCATCAGGACTTTCTGCTTCATTGGCGGTTTTTTGATCTTCTTGGCCGGCTTGAAACGTTTTTGGTAGATCCAGCTCAACCGTCTTAGGCAGGTCGCCTATTTTGGATGTGCACGCACTTAACACTAAAGCCGCTGTGGCCAGCGGAAGGAGTTTTAATAGCTTATTTTTTTTCAGGTCTAGATGTGTGTGCATTCGAGGCTTGTTTGTGTACATCAATTTAACTTAATACGATCCATTCTAGTTTATACGGTTCAAAACATTAAATTCTGCGAGACATTGTGTCTACTAAGTTGATAGTGAGAACGTACTATACAGTAACGTTGTGATGCTTTAATTAAAACGCGTATAATTCCTCTTTTTATCAGGCTTTAATAGATTCTCGGTAAAAAATACACAAACAATCTAAAACGAATGTCTAGTATAACAAGATGACAGATAACACCCAACACGTAGCTGAAATTTTAATAGAGGCATTGCCTTATATTCAGCGCTTTCATGGCAAAACCATCGTTATCAAGTACGGTGGCAATGCCATGGTTGACGATGCGCTGAAAACCAGCTTCGCGCGCGATGTGGTGTTGCTAAAGCTCGTGGGTATGAATCCAGTGGTGGTCCACGGCGGTGGTCCACAAATTAGTGGCACCTTGGAACGGGTTGGTAAGCAAACAGAATTCATTGACGGTTTGCGTGTGACCGATTCGGAGACCATGGATGTGGTTGAAATGGTGTTGGGTGGTTTGGTTAATAAAGAAATTGTACAGTTAATTAACTCACATGGTGGCAAAGCGGTGGGTTTAACGGGCAAAGACGGCGATATGATTCGTGCGCAAAAAATCAGTTCAGCAAATGCAGATGTTGATTATGGTCATGTTGGTGAAGTGGTGGCGGTCAACCCAAGTGTTGTCGAGACGCTTGAAATACAGAGTTTTATTCCGGTAATCGCGCCAATTGGAGTGGGTGCCGATGGTGCGACCTATAATATTAATGCGGACTCTGTGGCCAGTGCTTTAGCGGCAAAATTACAAGCCGAAAAATTGATTCTAATGACCAACACCTCCGGTGTTTTAGATAAGCAAGGTAACTTGTTAACCGGTTTAAGCGCAAAGCAAGTGGCTGACTTAAAAGACGACGGCACGATTCAAGGTGGCATGATGCCAAAAGTGGATTGTGCAATCGACGCGGTGAATTCCGGGGTGAAAGCCTCACACATTATTGATGGACGAGTTAATCACGCCTTACTGCTGGAAGTGCTAACCGACACAGGTGTCGGTACATTGTTTGCCTAACGTATTGTTTGTCTAGAGTGTTGTTTACGTCAGTTTTCTTTGACTATCATTTTTATGAATCTCAGGTATATGCTGACTTGATTGAAATTTTCTAGACAAAATGTCTCTTAAGGTGTTATCTCTAATAGTGCAAATAGAGATAGTTTGTTTTTAAATATTCTTCTACGCCGAATGGCGGACACTCAATCTCTTTTGCAGAACCCTTGTTGGACTCATTTTTACACACCACAAAACTAAAATTAAACGTGTATTAACCAACATTGAGGGCTCACTTTGGAGAGTGTTGTTGTGTGTCTTATACGTTTAGAGCTGGATCAATAAAAAGCTTGTGTAAGGATTAAATGCTCGGCAGCGCCGCATTGTGAGTTAACTATTAACCACATTAAGGAGAACTGTCTATGTCTGCAAAGACTAATTTTTTAACCGCTAGGTTTTTTATCGTGCTGTGCGCAATCTGTTTTAGTTCCAGCGCTGCGGCAAATTACACCAAAACCAAATATCCGATCGTTTTAGTTCATGGCATTTCAGGCTTCGACAGCATTGCTAATGTGATCGACTATTTTTACAACGTGCCTTACAACCTACGTCGTTCAGGCGCCAAGGTGTATGTGCCTTCAGTTTCAGCGTTCAATTCCTCAGAAGCTCGCGGTGAGCAGTTAGCCGATTTTCTAATGAGCTTACCAGAGCAAAAATTTAACCTAATTGGGCACAGCCAAGGCTCACCAACAGCGCGTGTGGCTGCATCAATTGTTCCGCAAAAGGTTGCGTCAGTCACATCTGTTGGTGGCGTTAATGGTGGTTCAAAAGTAGCCGATATTGTACTGGGTGTATTGCCAAGTGGTGTGCCGCAGAGTTTAGTATCGTCAATTGCTAACGCAGCAGGCGAAGTTATCAACTTTTTATCTGGAGCTGATCAACCGCAGAATGGTCTGGCCTCTGCGCAAACGTTGAGCACAGCAGGTACAAGAGCTTTGAATAATGCATTAGGTAATAAAGGTATTAGTGGTAATTGCCGTTCAATTAGCGAAAACATGAACATCAACGGTTTTAACATCAAAGCGTTTTCATGGAGTGGCACATCGCCACTGACTAATATTTTTGATATTTCAGATGCGCCAATTGGCATCACACGTCTTGCGTTTGGCTTTGAGCGTAACGATGGCTTGGTCAGCGAATGCTCATCAAAATTTGGCAGAGTGATTTACAGCCGTTACAACATGAACCACCTAGACGAAGTTAACCAATTACTTGGACTGCGTGGTTTTACTAATCCTGTTAGTTTGTATCGCGCACACGCCAATCGCTTAAAAGGCAAAGGGCTTTAGGCAATCGGCGCTGAACCTCAAAAACTCGCAAGCCAAACTAAGCAATGAATTCTATTGGGGCGTCAAACACCAAGCCGAGCAAAGCGCTTTATAGCATTGTGTTGCTCGGTTTGCTGGTTTTGTTCATTTGGTTTACGAGCAAAGCTTTTAACTCTCAAATAGGACAGGCTCATAAAGAAGCAGCAGACTTTGTTGTGGCAAATGAGTCAATTGCACGCTTATCAAAACCGTCTATAACAGTTGAGGCCTTAGTAGCCGACCAACAGAGTTACTCAACTCACTCAACTCACTCAACACCGAAATCATTAATCAGCAATTTAGGCGCTAATACCTTAATCGAAACTGAAATTGACGGCGCGGTTCGTACAGATGCCAATGGAAATTTAATCGTCGATCAAGCTCTACGTGACTACTTTGATTACTTTTTAAGTGCCTCTGATGAAATCGGCCCAGAAGCTGCTATTCAAGCAGCTATCGAGCTTATTCAGCAATCATTACCTACGGCGGCAGCTGAGCAAGCAAGCGAGCTATTTCAGCGCTATTTGCACTACTTAAAAGAGCAATATCGAATTGGCGATCAGCCATTAACCGGTGAATTCAATAACGATAAAGATGCCTTGTTGGTATTAAGAGAAACAACGCAAACATTGCGCGATGTTCGCGGCCGTTTGTTTACAGAGCAAGAGTCGCAAGCACTGTTCGGTTTAGAAGATGCAAATACAGAGTTCACACTGAAGTCGCTAGAGTTATCTGCCGATGAGTCATTAAGCTTAGATCAACGACGCGCAGAAATAGAACGCCTACAATCTGAGTTGCCGGAAGCCTTGCAAGATAATATTGAAACGACTGCGCAACAAAATGAGGCGCAAACGCAGATACAATCCGTGTTAAACCAAGACTTAGATGATGCACAACTTTATACCGAGTTGGAAGATTTAAACCTAAGCCCTGAACATATCGATGAGCTGCTTACATATCGACAAAACCAGAATTATTTTGAGCAGCAATACCAGCGCTACGCTACAGCTAAAACCCAGTCGGGCGACGCCTCTAATAATGAAAGTCTACTCACAGAGTATTTCACCACACCAGAAGACCAAACAAAAGCACGCCTGCGCGATTTGAGTTCACAATGACTAATGTTCGCTAGCACTCAACATCTGCGAGAACCACATGCTAAACTGACACGATGAAAATGCTAAAAAAAATCGCCAAATGGGCAACCCTCGCACTACTCGCCTTGATTGCTATCTTCGTGATTTTATGGGCGATCAATTCACCTGAAAAACTCGTTGATGGTTCTGAGTCGCTAGCCCGATTACAACAGACAGACTATCAACTTGATTCGATGAGACTTAGCTTTGAAGATACTACTAGGGCGACTCCAGCCTTGGGAAAATTCAAAGGTGCGGATTCAAGAACACTCAAGGGTACTATATGGTTTCCTAAAGGTAATTCAACGGGGCATCCACTACTGGTTTTCAGTCATGGTTTTGGGAGTTACCATAAAGGTTCTCGTCATATTGCCAAGCATCTTACTCGTAAGGGTTATATAGTCGCTGCCGTGGATTTCCCGTTAAGCAATTTACGATCACCAGCGGGTACACCGCAGCTATTAGATATTGCCAACCAACCGGGTGATGTGAGTGCGGTAATCGACCAGTTACTTAAATTCAATAATGATTCTGCTCACTCATTGTACCAGCGCATTGATAGTCAACAAATCGGTGCCTACGGTTTATCACTTGGCGGATTGACCACCGCGTTGGTGTCGTTTCATCCTGACTATCAAGACAAACGCATCAAGGCCGCCGTGATGTTAGCGCCACCATTAGAGGCGTTTAGTGATAACTTTTTTGCGGCAAATAGCGATGTGGCTTCATTGCTTATCTCTGGAACCTTAGATCGAGTAGTGCCTGAGCAAGCCAATGCAGTCGAAGTGCAGGCGCGTCATCCAAAAGGTTGGTTTTTGAGCCTTGATAAAGGTTCACACTTGGGCTTTGCGAATGTTGGCAACCCGATACGCTGGATGACAAACCCAGATGATCTAGGTTGTGTCTTTATGGATAGCGTATTAACCAAACTTGAGCTCCCAGACCGTTGGAGTGAGGTGTTACCGAATACGCAGAATGTGCTTCAAGATATCGTCGTGCCACCACCTTGCCCAGACTTGCCGGGCGAAGCAATGAACGGTTTAAAACAACAATGGTTTACCCGAATTGCAACCGAGGCATTTTTTGATATGCACTTGCGAAGTGGTAAGCGCGCTGAAAATGCAGGAACATTTTTTACGACTGCGCTGTTATCGGAAAACAAAGAAGTGAGCTTAAGAGCACCAAGATAAGTTATGGTGCAATATTTGGTCTTTGTCCTGTACTGAATGATCGTTGCAGGAATCGGGCTAAGTTACGCTCGCATACTTCCGGCAATGGGCGGTTGGGGTCATCTGCGTACTTTTGGTGTATTAGTTGGCTGGGCGTGTCCCTGACTATTGTATTTGGCGATCTGTAGTAAATGACTGAAATGATTAAAGAGTCATATCCAAATGCCAATCAACTCAATTCCATATATTTTCAATTAATCACTAAGCAAGCTAAGTACCTCACCAAGGTTCTTAATTGAATGCGTAGGTGTTTCTTCGAGATCCGCAAACGCGTTTTTGTGTAGTTCGCCACTTGGGTCGTAGTGTATGCCACCCATGCCTGCTCGAATTGCGCCAGCCACATCATTGGTTGCGTGATCACCAATTTGCCATGCCTCATGCGCCTGAACGCCAGCTCTTGAAAGCGCTAAATCAAAAACCGGTTTGTGAGGTTTGTGCGCGCGGGCTTGTGCGCTGACGGTTACATGATCCACTTTGTTTTGCAGATCAAGCTGGTGAATTTTGCCTAATTGCACGCGCTCGATACCGTTGGTGATGATGCCAGTGATAAAGCCGAGGTTTTTTAGTTCAGATAAGGTCTCTACCGCGTCGGGTTGAAACACCACATTGTTAGCGCTTAGTGATAGATAGTTTTCAAACATGGCTTCGGCGAGTTCGAGTGACTCTTTTTCGCCCGTGACTTGTGTGCTTAGCACTGATTGGGTAAAACAGTTTGTAAACAACGCTTCGGGTGATGTGTCGCTTAGAAACATGCGTTCCCATAGCGTGCTTGCCTGAGAGCGCAGTGTTTTAAAAAAGTTGTCTTTATTTTCAGCACCTAATTGCGCTGAAAAATTTAAGTAGACTTGCGCGAGTAGCTCGCTGACATCGTGTTGATTCTCGACCAGTGTTTCATCTAAATCAAAGAAAATGGCGCGAGGCTTTTGTAGAGTATTAATGGCGATTGCCCTATTTGTTGTAACTTATTGTTGTAGCTTACTAGTTGTAAACTAGTTTTTGCGTTCAAAGTTGCCAGTGCTTTCTTCCCAAGCGCGTGTTATTACAAACTCTCGGTCTAGGCCTAATGGAATACCCGCAAACTTGATCTCAGTATAATTTTTATCAGCATCGAGAACGGTTGTTTGCAGCGTTTCTTCTAAACTTGCTTGATCCGCTGCTGCGGTATTACCAATGCGCTTTAATTGTCCCATAAAGCGTTGAAATTTTTGTATGCCTAAGCGGTTGGTCGTGGCGCCATGCCCTGGTATTACGCGATTAAAGTCGAGTGCTAATACTGCATCCAATGTTGCTGGCCATTGTTGTACAGACCCGCCTGCTTCGAGATCAATATTAGGGTAGTGCTCATTAAAGAATAAATCGCCCATCACAATGGTTTTCTCTTGCTCAATCAAGACCACCAAATCACCATCTGTATGGCCATTGCCTGCTTGAACGAGTCGCAGGGTTTTGTTGCCCATGTTCAAAGTTCGTTCGCCCGAAAAAGTGTCGTTCGGTAACAATTTACTGGCATCGCCTTGCCAGAAGTCAGCGTCCAAGGCTTTGAGGTGCGATAACGTTCGATCAGTTGCAACGACCTGAGTGCCCGCTTTAAACGATGGATTGCCGTGTGTGTGGTCTAAGTGATAATGCGTATTAATTAACACGCTGACGGGTTTGCCGGTTAGCGCTTCGGCTTTGCTTTTGATTAGCCCGCCTTGCATCGTAAATGTCATGCTGTCGATCACAACCGTTCCTGCGTCGGTTTTTAATACCGTGACATTGCCGCCCATACCGCGTAATACAAATAAGTCATCGGATAATTGTTCAACACTTAAGCTGCGAACTGAAATTAAAACGTAGAGCACTAAGACTAAACAAAGTAAGCTGAACCCGATTAAGGTTTTTTTCCAAAGTTTCATTACTTTCTCCGCTGCTAACTTGTTATTCGAATTAAATGGCACTATAAACAATCTAGTAAACAGTACAACTTTATGTGTTCTTGTGTAATGTTTTTTTGCCAAGCAAGTCCAACACATGATACTTTGTAAATGCTAATGCATTTCTAGGAACTTAATTATGTCAGATCGCGTTATTGAATTGGTACAGCTAAAGAATGGTGACATTGTGTTGCGTAATTCTGATGATCCAGATCAACCAATAGTGACCATTTCATTTTCTGATGCTATTCAGAGCATGCAGCCGAATGATAAAATGGATATTTCAACTGCAATGGTTGAGGCCGGCATTGAGCGTTTTCAAGAAATTCAATTCGAACGCGCCGAACAGGCTTATGCTAATAACCAGCCCAGCGTACTGCACTAGTTTTTAAGGCAGACCAAAAGTTACTCTAAACGTCTAAAGGTAAACGTATGTGGTACGCCGTTATTTCTCAGGATAATGCCGACAGTTTGCCTTTGCGCAAAGTGCATCGCCCCGCGCACTTAGACCGCTTAAAAGCCTTGAACCAAGCAGGGCGCTTGCTAATAGCGGGTCCACACCCTGCTATCGACTCGTCTGACCCAGGTGATGCCGGTTTTACTGGCAGCTTAGTTGTTGCTGATTTTGATTCTCTTGCCGCCGCCCAATCATGGGCAGATCAAGACCCTTATTTACTGAACGGTGTGTACCAAAGTGTTGTGGTGAAGCCGTATTTAAAAGTACTGCCTTGATCGATTATTCACTCGCAATCCGTTATGGTTTGCTGTGTGTTACTTAACTATTAAGAAGAGCAATTATGCAACCATCCTCTATTTTCCAGCCAACATCATTTGTCTTAAGCATCGTATTCCTTTGTTTAAGTGTCTTTAGTCTTTCAAGTTTTGCGCACGGCGGTGAGCACAGCCACAAAATTGAAAAGCAAAAAGCCGTATTAGTAACGGGTTCAAGTTCTGGTTTGGGTTTGCGCATGACGCAGGTGTTATCAGCTAATGGTTACTTTGTGTATGCCGGTGTCTATAAAGAGGAAGACCGCGAAGCACTCAAAGGTATGGAGAATGTGCAAACGGTTAAGTTTGACGTTACCAAACAAGATGAGATAGACGCTGCAGTTAAGTTTGTTGGAAGCCAAGGCCGTGGCTTGTATGGCCTAATCAACAACGCAGGTATTGCCGACTTTGGTCCCGTGAATGAAATAAACGTTGTTGAACTACAGCGCTTATTTGACGTAAATGTGTATGGCCCATACCGAGTCACACAAGCGTTCTCGCCCATGATTATCGAGAGTCGTGGCCGCATTGCAACCACCGGCTCTGTTGCTGGCGTTACTACTGGAGCAATGTTTGGCCTGTATAGTATGAGTAAACACGCAATTGAAGCCTATACTGACGCCTTGTCGTATGAGATGGCACGCTTTGGTGTTGAAGTAGGGGTAATTGAACCAAGCTTTTATCGTTCAAAAATTGGTGAATCAGCCTATAAGCGATTGCAAGAAAGGCAATACTGGCCTGAAGATACGCAGTACAAAGCAGAGCGCGCTGGGCTAATTGCTCGTTTAGGTTCTACCAATAATGGTCCAGACCCACTTGCAGTAGCCGAGGCAGCTTTACATTTTATGAGCAACGACAAACCTAAGTTGCGTTATATGGTTGTCGATCAAGTCGGCCAAGCGGATTCCACAATTCGCCGCATGGTTGCCAAAACCGTTGAGCTTAATCATGATCAACGATACACCTTTGACCGCGAAGCCTTGATCAAAATGTTGGATCAAGAGCTTGAGAAAATAAACCAATAGTGGTGTGCAGATTGACCTAACAATATCGAGGCACCTTCGCTAAGAGACTGGAATTACTTAAGAAGCTAGAAACCGCGCTCGCTAGAATGGTGGCTGGTTGCGATGGTCAGAAGCATGGTCAATGCTATGTTATAGAATCACTCGCAAGTCATGACTTATGTTTGGGTAATCATTAAAGGCATTATGGAAGAAAAACGTAGAGACCTAAAAAGCACCCAGCAAAAGGAATTGCTAAGGCAAATCATGGCGGACTTATCCAAACGTCACCCATCGTTTTACTATCTTTCAACCATCGAAGTAGCCGCTGAAATTAAGAACTACATTGACCAAAATAAAGGAATATCCAGAGATGATTATTTATTATTAAAAGGCCTTACGCGCCGAGATATACAAATAATTCTGAGTCTGCATTAAACCGAATTGCCTGATTGAAACTGTAAATCCGAGAGTCGCCGATACAGCGGTGAGCTTTCTAGCAATTGATCATGCGAGCCTATGGCGACCAAGGCACCTTCTTCTAACACGGCAATTTCATCGGCATTACGAATCGTGGCTAGGCGATGCGCAATAATCACTGTGGTGCGGTTTTGCATCAGTGCGTCAAGAGCGTGTTGAACTTTGTACTCGCTTTCGGCATCCAGTGCTGAGGTCGCTTCGTCGAGTAATAGTATTTTAGGGTTCTTTAGAATCGCACGAGCGATCGCTATGCGCTGGCGTTGGCCGCCGGATAAGCGTACACCTTGTTCGCCTAAAAAGCTGGCGTAACCTTCGGGTAGTTTTTCAATAAAATCGTGTGCGTAAGCGGCTTTAGCTGCAGCAACGACTTCGTCTTGAGTTGCATCGGGTTTGCCGTAGCGAATATTGTGCAGAACATCACCACTGAACAACGTGGGTTGTTGTGCCACCACTGCGAGTTGTGCGCGTAAGTCTTGTGGTGTTAAGTTGCGAATATCATTGTCGCCTAATAATAATTGTCCTTGTTCAGGGTCATAAAAGCGTTGTAATAATTCAAATACCGTTGATTTGCCAGCGCCCGATGGGCCAACTAAGGCCAGTGATTGCCCCGCTTTAATTACCAGGCTTAGGTCTTTAACTGCCGCATCATCGGGTCGCGAAGGATAGTGAAAGGTTATATTTTCAAATGTTATTTGTGCGCTTTTTTCATCCACCGTTGCAGGAATTGCGGGCGGTAAAATTAAACTCTCGATTTCAAGGAGTTCAAACAAACGCTCGGCAGCGCCCGCCGCCCGTTGCACATCACCTATCACTTCTGAGATAGTTGCTGTGGCACTGGCCACAATAATCGCATAAAACACAAACGCGCCGAGTTCACCTGCTGACATGGTGCCATTGATCACATCATTGCCGCCTACCCAGAGCATTACTGCAATGGCGCTGAAGATTAACGAAATAACAACGGCCATTAACATTGCGCGTTGCTTTATGCGGTGTCTAGCAACGCTAAACGCGCTTTCCACATGGTTCGAAAAAGCGATTTTTTCATGCTGTTCTTGGGTATAGCTTTGTACGGTTTTAATTTGTTGAATGATCTCGCCCGCGTAACTGCCAACATCGGCAATCGAATCTTGGCTTTTGCGCGAGAGCGCTCGTACTCGTCGGCCATACATTAAGATAGGTACAAGCACCACCGGCACACACGCCAACACCACGCCGCTGAGTTTTATATTGGTAATCAGCAACATGATTAGCCCGCCAATAAAGGTTAAAAACGAGCGTAAGGCCATTGAAGCCGATGAACCGATCACCGTTTGTAACAGCGTCGTGTCAGTGGTTAGGCGCGACATGATTTCGCCACTGCGGTTTTCTTCAAAGTAGCTTGGGTGCAAGCTAAGCAAGTGGTCAAACACTGATGCGCGTATATCGGCCGATACACGCTCGCCTAACCATGAAACCAGATAAAAGCGCACATAGGTGCCAGCCGCCATTAATAGTGCTATACCGATAATCAAAATTGCAGCGCTATTTAATTGCTCTTTTGAGCCTGCTACAAAGCCTTCGTCGATTAAAATACGCACACCCTGACCCATTGCCAAGGTCACGCCGGCGGTAAAAATGAGTGCAAAGCCGGCACCCATTAAGGTGCCTTTATAACGGAGTAAAAACGTCGTTATTTTGATTAACACTGAATAGTTTGTTTTTGCCATATAACAATACTTAACTTATGAAAAGCCTTTAGCCGAATAAAAAGCCTTTAGCCGAATAAAAAGCCTTTAGCCGAA
>CAZOBR010000001.1:60965-73809 GCA_964578035.1 uncultured Gammaproteobacteria bacterium | reverse complement strand
TAGCCCAATAAAAAGCCTTTAGCCCAATAAAAAGCCTTTAGCCCAATAAAAAGCCTTTAGCCCAATAAAAAGCCCTCGCATGATACGAGGGCTTTCCTATACAAATTTAATTAATTACGTTTACTGGCCAAATATATTGCCACTGCCACCAAAGCTCGGCATTTCATCTGGTACTTGCGTAATTTCGCTTACTGCACCCGACATAGAATACGCCATTAGTTCTGAATGAAATGTGCTGCTTTTGCCGTTAGTCAAGCTGGTGCCGGCAACCTTAACGGTGCCAAACGGCACTTTGCTCGACATCCACGCAGTTGTATCACTTTCGATGCGCATTTTCTTGATGACCAAATTGACTTCAGTGGTACCTTTGCCCTGAATCTTTCGGCTAGCAAACTCGCCAGCAGGCACGGTGACTGTTTCATTGCCAAGCTCAGTAAAATCGAATTGAATATTGGCTTGACTGGCTTTCATCATGCCTGCCATAAAGCCGCCAGTATTATTCATTCGAATTGGCTTGCTATTGCCATTTTGCATAATTGTTTCTACCGCAAAACCGCTTAGATTGTTCATAATATTAGCCGGGTCACTGGTAAACGTTGATTCAGCGACTAGGCTTTTCATTATTGCTGGCTTGCCCGTATTTTTACGTTTGCCTTTTTTGGATATTTTGAACGTTTGCATACGCATCTCAATCCAGTAATGTGGTTGGCCGTTGCGTATTTCTTTGTCAACGAGTGAGGTCTTAAAAACGGTACCCGTTTGTTTGCCTTTATGATTGGTATTAATTTCTTCGCGTGTTTGCGAGCTACCAACGGGTGTTGATTTTAAAATATTGAATTGCACAGCTTTGGCTTGAGCCGTCAACGGCGTGCCCAGTGCTAAAGTTAGTACTAAAATAAGTATGCTAAATTTTAAAAATCTAAGTTTTAAAAATCTAAGTTTTAAAAATATAGTTTTCATGTTTATCCCCGGCTGATTAATGTAATAAGAATCCTTAAACAACTAATATATCTCAGCAGGCTAAGCTCTGGTAGTGTATAAATCTTTTAAACCGTAAAATACGCACACACGCTTAAACTAATAATTCTAATTACTAACTCTAACCACTAACTCTAAAGTACTCGTATTCGCATTATGGCAAAACAAACAACGATCGTAATAGAAAAACAAGTTCAGCATTTTTCGAGTGCTCATTTCACTGTTTTTTCGGCAACATCACGCGAGCGCTTACACGGTCATAATTTTCGTATTGCTGTTTCTATTACCGGCGATATCGATGATAACGGCTTGTGTTTCGATTATGCAGTTTACAAAAAGGTACTGAAAGATATTTGCGCTAAATACGATGAGTACACGCTTATTGCTGAAAAATCGCCGCACCTAACCATCACCAGCGATGAAACTTTTTATTATGTTGAGCATAATAAAATTGTGATGCCATTACTCAAGACCGACACTATTTTACTGCCTGTATTAAATGTCACGATTGAAGAGTTATCACACTACTTGCTCGCAGAGATACTCGGTGATTACACGATGGTAGATGAACTAAAGATCAATGCATTTGAAATGCGCGTTTCCTCAGGCCCGAACCAATGGGGAGTGGCTTCATGGGAACGGGACTAAAAAAGTAGCGGGCATAAAGTAAAGACACGGTAGATAGAAATACGATAGTAGGAAACAAGAATGAATAATCAAACATTGGCGGTTTCCAGCTCTGAATTACAAGAGCGCCGCGAACGAGTCTTTTTATGCTTGGCGGGCATGTTTTTATGCGCGATGACATTGCTTAATGTTATCGGTATTACTCGTTTTGTACAGCTTGGCTCAATGCAAATCGCCGTGGGTGTTTTGGCCTATCCGTTAACTTTTTTATGTACCGACTTAGTGTCAGAGCTTTACGGTCGTGCTCGCGCTAACTTTTTAGTCACGGTTGGTTTGGTGCTTAATCTTTTTATTCTTGGTGTCATGACGTTAGGTAATTTTATGCCAGCGATTGACCCAAGTGTACAACCGCCTTGGCAGACTCTACCGTTGGCTTCGCCCGTTGGTTTGCCAGACGGTTCTTCCGTGGAAGGCTCAACCGAGCTATTCAGTTTGCTCTATGCCACGACGACCGGCGCGGTATTTGCATCTATGATTGCCTATGTGTTAGCGCAATATGTTGATGTGTATGTGTTTCACTTTTTACGCAAAAAAACCGATGGCAAGCATTTATGGTTGCGCAATAATGGCAGCACATTGATTAGTCAAGCTGTCGATTCGATTACGGTAATCAGCGTCACCTTTGGTGCGGTGTTTTTAGCAGGTAAAATGAGTTTGCAAGTTATTATTGGTTTAATGCTCAGCAATTATGTGTTCAAGCTATTGTCGGCACTGGCAGATACGCCAATTATTTATCTATTGGTTGCTAAATTGCGCCCTTATCTTGGTCTTGAAAGTAAGACTAGACATAATTCGTAACGAAAGAAGGTTTAGTAAAAAAGGTTTAATAATATGAGCAGAGTTTTAGTCATAACAGGCGCGAGCAAAGGAATTGGTTTGGCCACCGCTCGGCACTTTATTGATAACGCCTATCGGGTCATTAATATATCGCGTTCGCCTTGTCCATTAGAAGGCGTGCAAAACTTACAAATTGATATGCTCGAAACCAATTGGTTGACTGAGAATAGAGCAGCGCTTGAATACGCGATTGGTAAGCCTGAAGAATTAGTATTGGTGCACAACGCCGCCATCATGACCAAAGAAACGGTTAGCGATATTAGTGCCGACACCTTGCGTCAAGTGCTCAATTTAAATGTGGTAGCCGCGGCCGAATTGAATACCTTTGTGCTGCCTAAAATGCCACAAGGCTCGTCGATCATTTATATTAGCTCAACACTGGGTACCAAAGCCGTTGCCAACACGCATGCTTATGTCGTGTCAAAACACGCAGTGATTGGTCAAATGCGCGCTAGTTGCCAAGACTTAGCGGGCAGCATGATTCACACGGCCGCAATTTGCCCGGGTTTTACCGAAACAGAAATGTTGACCGAGCATTTGGGGGCTAATCCTGAAATATACGAACAAATCACCGCTGGCATTGCTCACAGACGCTTAGTTCAGCCGAGTGAAATAGCGGATACGATTTGGTTTTGCTCGCAAAACCCAGTCATAAATGGCGCGGTCATTGATGCTAACTTAGGCCAAATAGAAACATGAGCGGGTTAAGCGGCGAGCTGCAACAATGGCGAGTTGGCGGACACTTCTTAGAAGTACAGCCGTTTGCGCGCAAGGTCTTTTATCGTGATATCGGTAATAAAGACGCCAGTGCAAACAACACCTTATTGCTGTTGCATGGTTTTCCAGAATCATCATTTTCGTTCCATAAAGTCATTGACGCTTTGTGTGAACGTTTTGAGCGGGTTGTTACTTTCGACATGCTTGGTTATGGCTTCAGCGACAAGCCAGAAAATTACAGTTACTCATTAGTGCCGCAAGCGGATATTGTTTTGCAAGTTTGGCAGCAGCTGGGAGTTAGCGGTGGGCATGTCATCAGCCATGATATGGGCACCAGTGTACTGACAGAATTAGTCACCCGGCATAGCCAAACGCAAATGCCGGGCTGGTTTGACGAAGGTTTGCAAAGCGTCACGTTTACTAATGGCAGCATGGTGTTAAGTTTAGCTGAATTGCGTGTGATGCAAAAATTACTATTGTCTAAAGCGGGTGCGTTTATCAGTCGGCAATCGCGCTATTCGTTATTCCATAAAACGATTCTGTCAGCGCATGGCGTTGAGCTTGATCAGCCACACGGTCTAAATGAACACGATATACAAAATCTATGGCAAAGTTGTGTGCTGCAAAATGGGCATCAAAAGAACCATCTCATTATTCGCTATTTGCATGACCGAAAGCGATTCGAGACAACGCGTTGGTTGCCTGCACTCGGTGTGGCTGCAAAGACACTACCAACGCACATTTGTTGGGGAACAGCAGACCAAGTGGCACAAGTCAGAATGGCGCATTACCTAAAAGAGTCAGTTTGCCCCGATGCACTACTAACCTTGATGCCAGACGCTGGGCACTTTTGCCAACTTGGTAGTCCTGATTTATGGAGCGAAAAAATCGCCGTTTTTTATGATCAGCTAGAGGCCTATTAATTACTAGTTAGAGGCCTATTAACTGTTATAACGCGCTTTTAGAATATATTTTCTAAGCAGTTTGTCGATACAAGTGTGTATCACTATAATGCGTAGCCCACATGTGGCTTAGCGTTACTAACGATTTAGATTGCTTAAATAGATAAAAACTCTTTTGAAACAACAAAAAGAACCTGCTGATAAATTTGATTCACATACTCTAGCGACGGCTAGTTTGGAAAATCTGTACCGTATTTTTACGGTGCCCGAGGCGCCAAACAGCAAGCTTGGTGTGATTGATAAAGAAATTTCAGATAATTTGATGGGCTTTTTAACCGACCGTATTGTTACACGCGAAAAGTCTCTTACAGCAATTGAACAAGATTTTTCCGTTGCCAGAGTGCCAGAAGTACCTCAGTTTGTTTCTGATTACACCGATTTCGTGATGGACAAGCTCGTTGCGCATTCAGTGCATACATCTGCACCTGGCTTTATTGGTCACATGGCAACACCATTACCGTATTTTATGTTGCCATTATCGCGCATTATGATGGCGCTGAATCAGAATCTAGTCAAAATTGAAACCTCAAAGGCATTTACACCTCTTGAGCGCCAAGTACTGGGCATGATGCATTCGATTGTGTATGACCGCGACGATGTGTTTTACCAAGAAAACCTTCATAACAGTCGACGCGCACTTGGCTCCTTTTGCTCAGGGGGCACTACCGCAAACATAACGGCGCTGTGGGCGGCGCGTAATCAAATGTTTCCTGCAACTGACTCTTTTGCTGGTATTGCGCGCGAAGGCTTACACCGAGCAATCAAGCAAAGCGATTATCATGACTTGGCCATTGTGGTGTCTGAGCGTGGGCATTATTCATTGGGCAAAGCTGCAGACGTATTAGGGATTGGGCGCGCAAATGTTGTCTCAATAAAAACGGATATCAATTCAAAAATTGATCTACTTGCCTTACGAGAAAAGTGCGCAGAGTTAACAGCTAATAAAATAGGTATTGTTGCGATTGTGGGCATTGCAGGTGCTACAGAAACTGGTCAGGTTGATCCCTTAGATCAGATGGCAGAAATTGCTGAAGAGTATCAAACGCATTTTCATGTTGATGCCGCTTGGGGCGGGCCGACACTAATGTCGAATACCCATAAACATGTTATGCGCGGTATCGAACTGGCGGATTCGGTCACGATTGATGCGCATAAGCAGCTTTATGTGCCAATGGGTGCGGGCATGGTGGTTTTCAAAAGTCCAACAATCTTGGGAGTGGTTGAGCATCACGCTGAATATATCTTGCGCGCGGGCTCAAAAGACCTTGGTCAATACTCAATTGAGGGTAGTCGACCGGGCATGGCAATGTTGGTGCATGCTGCGTTTCATATAATCGGGCGCGAGGGCTATGAAATCATAATCGATCAAAATGTTGCGAAAGCTAAACGTTTTGCGAAAATGATTGATGCCCACGCTGATTTTGAGTTGATTACAGACCCTGAATTGAATATTTTGAATTACCGTTATGTACCTGCGGCTGTGCAACAGAAGCTGGCTAATAGTTCGGCGGAGCAACAGACGCAAATTAATGAAGTGCTCGATCGCCTTACTAAGCGTTTGCAAAAACAACAACGCGCGGCTGGCAAAACGTTTGTCTCGCGAACTCGTTTTTCACAAGCGCGTTATTCTGGTAAAGCGGTGTCAGTGTTTCGTGTTGTGATGGCAAACCCAATGACAACCGTTGAAACATTAGAGGCGATATTGGCAGAGCAATGTGCTCTGGCAGAACACGAGCGTAATCAAAAAATCTTGTCAGAGATCAAACTGTAAAATTACTTGAGTCATATTTAATTTTTAAATGTGAGGTTATTTATGATACGAACACTTATTCTTAGTTTTTTATTCTTCGCTCTCACAGCTTGTCAAAATTCTGGTGTTCGATATAGCTCGATATCTGAGAGTCAGCGATTAAACAAATGGTTTGAAGATCAATACGAGCAAGAATTATTGAGCAGCCCGATTGATTTAACCTTTCAAGGTCGCAAAGAGCGTTATGCTGAAATTGACGACATGAGCGAAGCGGCCGAAGATCGTCAGCTTGAGCTCAAACGCCGTTCGGTTGAGCAGATGAAAGCGCAGTTTGATTATGATGCTTTGGATGATGATGCCAAATTGTCATACGATTTGTGGGAATACCAATACCAGCAACAAGCGGCGAGTCATGAATTTCGTGACCATAGTTATTTGTTTCACCAAATGAGCGGCGTGCACAGTTTTTTTCCAACCTTTATGATGCAGTTTCATAAAGTGGAAAGCGCCGAAGACATGCAAGCGTATGCGGCAAGGTTGAGTGAACTCGGGCGCGCAATGAATCAATTGGTCGAGCGAGCCAAGCAATATGCAGGTAATGGTGTGAGACCTCCTCGGTTCTCCTACAAAATCGTCTTAGAGCAATCAAACGCGATTATTCAAGGTGTGCCATTTGATACAACGAATCAGGACTCGTCTTTATGGGCAGATGCCAAAAAGAAAGTAGCGGCATTACAACAACAAAAACTGCTTGATGAGCAAAGCGCCGAGCAAATACTCGCAGATGTTAGTGCAGCACTTAAAAACAGTCTAAAACCTGCGTATCAAAACTTAATCGCTTTCTTAAATGCAGATATCGTCAATACCAGTGACATTGCTCAAGGCGTTCACGCTCTGCCAAGAGGTCGTGAGTTTTACACACACCGCCTGAGTAATATGACCACCACCAGCTTAAATGCTGATCAAATTCATCAGACTGGTTTAGATGAAGTAAAGCGCATTAGAACAGAAATGGTACGCTTAAAAGATAAGGCTGGTTTTGAGGGTAGCCTACAAGATTTTTTCGCATTTATTCGAGACAGTAAAGATAATTTATTGTTTTACTACAATAATGATGACGCAGGTCGTCTTGGCTATATTGAAGATGCAACAACTGCAATAGAAAATATTAAAGCTGAGTTGCCGAACTATTTTGGTTTGTTGCCAAAAGCGGGTTTAGAGGTAAAACGGGTTGAGGCATTTCGTGAACAAGATGGTGCGCCACAGCATTACTACCCTGGAACTCCAGACGGTTCTCGACCAGGTATTTATTACGCGCACTTATCAGATATGAAAGCCATGCCGAAAAATGAGCTAGAAGTGATTGCGTATCATGAAGGTTTACCTGGCCATCATATGCAAATATCCATTGCGCAAGAATTAGAAGGCATACCAACGTTTCGTACTCAAGCTCGCTTTACTGCCTATGTAGAAGGCTGGGCGTTGTACTCTGAAGCGCTTGCTAAAGAGATGCCAAATACATTCAAAAGCGTGTATTCAGATTTTGGTCGTCTTGGCAGCGAAATGTGGCGTGCTATTCGTTTAGTCGTTGATACCGGTTTGCATCATAAGTCATGGAGTCAGCAGCAAGCCGTGGATTATTTTGCGGCCAACTCAGCGGCACCTCAGGCGACAATCGAAACAGAAATACGCCGTTATTTAGTACTGCCGGGACAAGCCACTAGCTACAAAATTGGCATGCTCGATATTCAACGCTTACGTAAACACGTTAAGCAAAAGCTCGGTGAAAAGTTTGATATACGAGATTTCCACGACGTTATTTTAGGTGGTGGTGCATTGCCATTAAGCTTGCTCGATCGCCGAGTTAATCAGTGGATAGATGGTCAATTAAACGGCTAGTAATTCGTTTTTATGATTAACCTGCGTATTCGTCAACCAGATGAAGTGATCGGTGAAAGCTACATGAGTCGCTGGCATTTGCGCCGCAAGCAAGGCCATCACAATTTGTATTTGCATCGCTATCAAGGCAGTGATGATGATCGTGCATTACACGATCATCCTTGGCGGAGCGTTGGTGTGGTGTTGTGGGGTCGCTTGTATGAGGTTACTGATCAAGGAGAGCAACGACTTTGGCCATTGATACCCAAATACCGATCAGCCAAATACGCACATCGCTTGAAGTTAAAAAGTAAAACTGCGTTTACACTCTTTTTTACCTTTCCGAAAGAAAGGGAGTGGGGCTTTTTATGCCCGAGCGGTTGGGTACACTGGAAAGATTTTACGGATAAGTCCGGTAAACGAACGGGCGCGGGTTGTCCTGATTAGGGTCTAGATTACGTTTGATTAAAATATCAAAAGATCCTTCATTTCGTTCAAGATGACATATTTCAACATCGTCATCTTGAGCGTAGCGAAAGATCTATTAAAATCAAACTCTAATACTCAACCACGCTCCGAATACTCTCACCTGCGTGCATTAAATCAAATGCGTCGTTGATTTTCTCTAACGGCATTTTGTGCGTGATTAAGTCGTCGATATTGATTTTGCCGTCCATATACCAATCCACAATTTTTGGTACATCACTGCGGCCTCTGGCGCCACCAAAGGCAGTCCCGCGCCATACTCGACCGGTCACTAGTTGAAATGGGCGAGTTGAGATTTCTTGGCCAGCGCCGGCAACACCGATAATAATACTTTCGCCCCAACCTTTGTGGCAGCACTCTAGCGCTTGTCGCATGGTGTTTACATTGCCGATGCACTCAAATGAGTAATCTGCGCCGCCATTGGTTAAATCCGAAATTGCTGCAATTAAGTCGCTGGTGTTATTTGGATTAATGAAATCAGTCATGCCAAAGGCTTTGGCCGTTTCAACTTTGCTTTCGTTGATATCAATACCAATAATTTTATTCGCGCCAACCATACGTGCGCCTTGAATCACGTTTAAGCCAATACCGCCTAAGCCAAACACAACCACGTTTGAGCCGGGTTCAACTTTAGCATCAAAAACCACCGCGCCTACACCTGTGGTTACACCGCAGCCGATGTAGCAAATTTTATCAAACGGCGCGTCTTCGCGAACCTTGGCGACGGCAATTTCAGGTAGCACAGTGAAGTTAGCAAAGGTTGAGCAACCCATGTAATGCAATAATGGCTTTCCTTGAAACGAAAATCGCGATGAGCCATCTGGCATTAAGCCTTGGCCTTGAGTTTCGCGAATCGCTTGGCAGAGATTCGTTTTAGGGTGTAAGCAATAGTCGCATTCACGGCACTCAGGCGTATAGAGTGGAATGACATGATCACCAGGCTTTAGTGACGTGACACCTGCGCCGACTTCACGCACGATGCCAGCACCTTCGTGGCCAAGAATTGCTGGAAATGCGCCTTCAGGGTCATCACCAGATAATGTAAATGCATCGGTATGGCAAACGCCGGTTGCCATAATCTCAATTAGGACTTCACCAGCTTGCGGGCCGTCAAGTTGTACAGTTTCAATACTCAGTGGCTGACCAGCGCCAAATGCAACAGCTGCTTTGGTATCCATGATAAATGCCTCAGGATAATTTTATTATTAATATAGTGCTCTACATTTTAAACCGCTATTGAGGCAAATGACTATCACGATTTACAAGTTTTTAACTGTCGTGACTGATTCGTTATTATTTAAATTTCTTTAGGACCTAAAACTGTGAGACCTTTTGCATGACTTTCTGAGTGGGTAACAGCATTGGCTATGCGCTCAGATATTTTATTTAAGTCAGTAAAATGCGATGGCATTACCCACGACATTGGTTTCATGAATAGATCAAGTGGAATGACTTTGCCATTTGTGAGGCGTCGCTTGCCATAAATAGCGCCTGGTTGAAGAACCAGAGCTTGATGCTGATCAGATGTTGTTGCAAATTCTTTTGCCGCTTCTAAGCTTAGCTGTTTGCCTTTTGCATAAGCAAACATATCGCTGCGCATAATCCATGGAATCGACGCACCAACTAAAATAAGCCGCTTAATACCAGCCTCACGTGCCGTGTTTATTAGATTAATGTTGCTTGTGCCATTTGCAAATAGTTGCTGCTCGTAAGCGGCTTTCGAAAAAGTTGGCAACGGAGCGGCGCCGACTAAACTGATCAATACATCGGTTTTTTGTAACAATGCTTGATCCGGCTGACTGGCGTCACCCTTGGTCCAGCGAATATTTTCGCTCCAGGTGTATTTTTTTAGGTAGGTGGGTTTGTGCCCGCTGCGACTCAAGCATGCAACAAAAACGCCATCAGCATAGGCTAGACGTCGGGCAACATGCGTGCCAACAAAGCCGTTGCCGCCATAGATAAGGACTTTTAAATTTGTATCGATCAATTAATTATTCGCTATTACCCGAGATTATTCGACTAGCATATTCGCACCTATGTTTAGACAATGTGTTCATTCGACCTTTTAATGGTGTACATTACGCCTAGTAAATCGTTTTCTCACAGGATAAAAATTGTATGAACTTAGAAAATAAAGTCGCTGTTGTCACTGGTGCGGCAGGTGGTATTGGCTCTGAACTATCACGAGCATTAACTATGCAAGGCGCGCGCGTGGTGGTGTCTGATTTAAATGCAGATGCCGCGAATAGTTTGGCTCAAGAGCTTAACTGTATAGCAGTGCAATGCGATGTGAGCGATGAGCAAAGCGTGATCAATCTAGTTGAAACGGCTGAACGCGAATTAGGGCAAGTGGATCTTTTCTGCTCTAACGCTGGTTTTGGTGCCGGAGAGCCCAGTCATGCAGCGTCAGCAAGTAATGAGCTTTGGGAAAAAAGCTGGCAAGTTCATGTGATGGCGCATGTCTACGCAAGCCGCGCTTTGTTGCCGAAAATGCTTGAGCGCGGTGACGGCTATTTATTAAACGTGGCATCGGCTGCTGGTTTACTCAGTCAGATAGGTGATTCAGCTTACACGGTTACCAAACACGCGGCAGTCGCATTTGCCGAGTCGTTGGCAATTGCGCATGGTGATCAAGGTATTACGGTGTCGGTGGTATGCCCGCAATATGTGAATACCGATATCTTGATGATTACTAAAGAGCAGCGACAACAAGACTTACCCGGTGTGCTCAGCCCTGAAGAAGCGGTAGCAATAATTATCGAAGGTATTCAAAACGATGAGTTTTTAATTACACCACACCCAGAAGTCAGAAAAATGATGCTAAATCGCGCCAGTGATCCTGCGCGTTGGCTAAATGGTATGCGCCGATTTAAACAAACCTTGGTAAATGAAAAAGGTGAGTTCAGTGTGGCTAAAATTTTTGGTTTATAGAGAGTTTGTTGATCAACTAAAGTGATTCTAATAAAAGTTTAGCGAATTGTTTAATTCTATAAAAATTTAGGCCAACAAGCCGTTTACCTGAGCGCAGATTGCAGTAGAATATCGACAAATTGTGACACCCAGATTGATACGCAACACAAAAACCCTACTGTGACTGGCAAATTATTTATCATTTCAGCGCCTTCTGGTGCTGGTAAAACCAGCCTAGCGCGCGCACTGATCGCGGGCTCTAAAGATGTGATGATGTCGATCTCGCATACCACCCGTCAACGCCGTGCTGGTGAGACTCATGGCGAAGATTATTTCTTTGTATCGCAAGCCGAGTTTTTATCGATGGTGGATGAAGGTGTGTTCCTTGAATACGCAGAAGTTTATGGCAACTACTATGGCACTTCTCGAGTTGCGGTTGAAGAAATGTTGGCGAATGGCGTGAATGTTGTGCTGGATATTGATTGGCAAGGCGCGCGCAGTGTGCGTGCGCAAATGCCAGACGCC
Organism: uncultured Gammaproteobacteria bacterium; assembly: GCA_964578035.1. Lineage (GTDB taxonomy): Bacteria > Pseudomonadota > Gammaproteobacteria > Arenicellales > Arenicellaceae > Arenicella. The sequence goes on along the minus strand of CAZOBR010000001.1, from coordinate 62,079 downwards.
GTTAGTATTTCAGTATTACCGCCTTCGACCGAAGAACTAGAGCGCCGTTTACGCAGCCGAGGCAGTGATTCTGAAGACGTCATTCAAAGTCGAATGTGCCAAGCAATCGACGAAATGGCGCATTGCAGCGAAGCAAACCACATTGTGATGAATGATGATTTTAATGCAGCTTTAGACGATTTATCGCTGATACTTAGCGGCCAAAGTGATAGACTACGCCCCCTTGACGTAAATCTGGCCGATTTATTAGGTGAAAAAGCGCCTGAAGCCATTGATTTGCGTGCGCAATAGATTTAATTGATCTTTAATTTTGAACAACAAAATCTCTTAATCCGAGATTTTTATTAGGAGTTAAAAATGGCTCGAGTTACTGTCGAAGACTGTTTAAGCAACGTTGATAACCGCTTCCAACTAGTCTTGGTTGCAACCAAGCGTGCTCGTCAACTTTCACTTGGTTCTACACCATTCGTTGAAGAAGAGAATGATAAACCTACGGTAATCGCATTGCGTGAAATTGCTGAAGGGCATGTTACTCGCGATATCTTAGATGAAAAAATTGAAGAAGAAATTCTTGAGTTCATCGAACAAGAAGAAGAGGAAAGCGAGCCAACTGAATTAGACGCCCTAACGGCCGCACTGCAAGCCGAGCTTGCTGGGTCGTCATCTGACGATGTTGACAATGCGGAAGTTCAGGAGTCTGCGGAGTAAGCAATTTACGCTGTGGACGTTCAAAAGCGTTTGCTGCTGTTTACTCAATAATGGGCGTTTGCTATGAGTGCTAAACGCCCAAGTGTTAAAAGTATTGCGTCAAACAGCGTTGCAAAACGTTTATTCACGCGCTCACCGGAACGAGCAATTCGAGCCGTATGCAAAGATCGGCTAGCCAATTATTTATCTCCAGAAGCCATAGACGATGTTTATCGTGCGTTTGTATTTGCTGAAAAACATCATCGCGGCCAGTTCCGCCGAACAGGCGAAGATTATATTCATCACCCGATTGAAGTTGCCGATACGCTGGCTGAATTAAAAATGGATTCGCGGACATTAATGGCCGCATTAATGCACGACGTGCTGGAAGACACTGTCGCAACGAAAGATGACCTGACCGAGGAGT
>CAZOBR010000001.1:51394-60955 GCA_964578035.1 uncultured Gammaproteobacteria bacterium | reverse complement strand
GCACCGATGTGGCTCTGCTGGTTGATGGCGTGAGTAAAATTGGCCAAATACGTTTCGATAGCAAAGAAGAAGCCGAAGCGGAAAATTTTCGCAAAATGTTAATGGCGATGTCCAAAGACGTGCGCGTCATGATTATTAAGCTGGCAGACCGCTTACATAATATGCGCACCTTGGGCATTATGCATTTAGAGAAACGCCGACGCATTTCTCAGCAAACCTTAGAAGTTTATGCCCCTATTGCAGAGCGCCTTGGTTTACATCATTGGGCGCGCGAATTACAAGATTTGTGCATGTTGCATATTTACCCTAAGCGCCACCATGCGCTTAAGGAGGCTATTTCTGAGCGCGAAGGAAATCGTAAACTGGTGGTGCAAAAACTACGTGCCTCGTTAGTTTCTACGCTAGATAATAGCAATGTCGCTGAATTTGACGTGCAAGGCCGCCGCAAGTCTGTTTACAGCGTGTATAAGAAAATGCTCAAAAAAGGACGCTCGTTTAAAGACTTGTACGATATTTACGGTTTTCGCATTATCGTTAACTCAGTGGATGAGTGTTATCGAGTATTGGGCGTTATTCACAATGCTTATAAGCCAATCCCAGGCCGATTCGCAGACTATATCGCGATTCCTAAGACCAATGGATATCAGTCATTACACACCGTCGTGTTTGGCCCGTTTGGTGAAAATGTTGAAGTGCAGATTCGTACCAATGAAATGCATCAGATTGCGGAAGCAGGCGTCGCGGCACACTGGGTCTATAAGTCTGATAGCACGGTTGACGAAAGCTCGAACCATTTAGCACGTCAATGGTTGCTTGACTTGCTTGATCCAGAACACCAGTCAGGTTCGCCCGTTGAGTTTCTTGAGCATTTAAAAACGGACTTATACCCTGACGAAGTTTACGTTTTTACGCCCAAAGGTGATATTAAAAAAATGCCGCGTGGCGCCACCGCGCTGGATTTTGCTTATGCGGTGCATACGGCTGTTGGCACGCATTGCACCGGTGCACGAATTAATCATGAGTTAGTGTCATTGCCAACCGTGCTGCACAATGGTGACAAAGTAGACATCATTACGTCCAAGAGTTCTTGGCCGAACGCGGTGTGGTTGAATTATGCCGTCACTGCCAAAGCGCGCACTCACATCCGTAATTATCTTAAGCGTCAAACCCAAGACGATGCACTTAAGCTTGGTAAGCGACTGCTTGCTGGCGCAACGAAACAACGCTTGTTTGGCCGACGTAAAATTCCAACGGTAGTACAAAAAAAGCTGCTCGATGAAATTGGCTTAGAAACGTGGTCTGAGTTACTGATACAAGTGGGGCTAGGTGAACGCTTACCTGACTTGGTTGCGCGACAAATAGCCCAGCTAAAAGATGGTGAAGATTTACAAGGCAAGGTCTTAGGTCAAGAAGCCTTGGTTATTCGTGGCTCAGAAGGCTTGCTGATTACTTATTCAAAATGTTGTTACCCAATTCCAGGCGATAGTATTATCGGCACCTTGACCGCAGGTCATGGTTTGGTTGTGCATAAAGCCGATTGTCCAAATATTAGCGAGCTACGCAATCAGCCTGAAAAATGCTTAATGGTGGACTGGGGCGACAACATCGATCAGGCGTTTTATGCGCGCTTACAAATAAAATTGAATCATGAAACGGGTGCCTTTGCGGAGGTCGCATCGGCAATTGCTGAGAATGGTTGTAATATCAATCATGTTGATATGCATGAAGAGTCTGAAAGTGTGCGCATTGCCGAGTTTATTATCGAAGTAAACGATCGTGTGCACTTAGCTAAAATCATTAAAACGATTTATCGTAAATCTAAAGTGGTAAAAGTTTTACGTCACAAGGGTTAGTTATTGCTAATTCTAATGTTAGTTGTCAAATCGTATTAGCAGTGTCAGAATATTACTCATGCAAAAAACCATTATTAATACCGATAAAGCACCTCTAGCGATTGGGACTTACTCCCAAGCAGTTAAAGTGGGCGACACGGTTTATATCTCTGGGCAAATACCCTTGGACCCTACAACATCAGACATTGTTAGCGATGGTTTTAGTGCGCAAGTGGCTCAGGTATTCAAAAATTTAACCGCTGTTGCTGAGGCCGCAGGTGGTTCATTACGTGACGCAGTAAAGCTCATGGTCTATGTGACGAACCTTGATAACTTTAGTAAATTGAACGACGTGATGGCTGAGTATTGTACAGAGCCTTATCCAGCACGTGCCGCCGTCGAAGTTTCCGCATTGCCGAAAGGTGCTTTAGTTGAAGTGGATGCGGTATTGCAGCTAAATTGCGAATAATTAGAGATTACAGTTTATCTGCGGCGTATGCTAAACAAAAGGCGCCGCAATCGAACCTCAAAATGCAAAAAGGAATTTGCTAATGGCGACGAAACCAAAACCTCCCAAAAGCTTGGCGCTTGATAAATCGGTTGTTCAGTTAGCAGGCGTTGGCCCGCAAATGGTTGAAAAATTAGCTCGTGTGCACGTCCACTCAGTGCAGGATGTTTTATTTCATTTGCCGCATCGTTATGAAGACCGCACGTCAGTCACCGACATCGGTGCCTTATTGCCAAACCTTTCAACCGTGGTGATTGGCCAAATAGAATTGGCGCAGGTGGTATTTGGCCGTCGCCGTAGTTTATTGGTGCGCATCAGTGACGGTACTGGTGCGCTAACGATTCGCATGTTTTATTTTAATCGCGGTCAAGAAAAAGCCTTTCAACGTGGCCTATGGGTGCGATGTTTTGGTGAAGCCCGTCGAGGTGCAAAAGGCTTTGAGATGATTCACCCAGAGTATCGGATCAGTGCACAAGAACCAGCAGGCGGCATGGATAGTCGACTGACACCTGTATACCCAACCACAGAGGGTGTTAGTCAGACTCTTTGGCGCAAAATTACCGATCAGGTAATCGAGCAAGGCTTGTCACAAGTTAATGAATTGGTTGATCGAGACTGTTTACCAACAGAATTACAAGACGCGTACGAGTCGGCCAGTTTGCAGCAAGCATTAATCTCATTGCATCGCCCGCAAGCGGGTGTGGATCTTGCCGCTATGCAAGAAGCCAGTACTGCAGCGCATCAACGTTTGATTATGGAAGAGTTGCTCGCGCATCATTTTAGCTTGCGACAGTCTCGCGCAGAGCGCGAACATGAGCGCGCCCCACAATTAATCATTGATCAACAACTCAATCAGCGCTTCCTAAGTTTATTAGGCTTTGAGCTAACGGGTGCGCAACAGCGTGTTTGCCAAGAGGTTGCGCAAAGTCTGTCGCAAGTGCAACCGTCATTGCGTTTGGTTCAAGGTGATGTTGGGTCGGGTAAAACGGTAGTGGCCGCCGCGGCAATGTTACAAGCACTGAGCTCTGGTGTGCAAACAGTGATGATGGCGCCGACTGAGCTATTAGCCGAACAACATTTCAAAACCTTAAATACGTGGTTTTCGGAATTGGATATAGAGGTTGGTTTGTTAGCCAGTAAAACGCCAGCTAAGCAAAAACGTGAAACACTTGAGAAATTAGACAGCGGAGAATTGCTAGTTGCAGTTGGCACACATGCACTGATTCAAGACGCTGTTCATTATAAAGACCTAGGCTTGGTTGTGATTGATGAGCAACACCGCTTTGGCGTAGAGCAACGTTTAGCGTTGCGCAGTAAGACCCCAGCAGGGCGCGTGCCGCATCAGCTAGTAATGACGGCCACGCCGATTCCCCGAACCTTGGCAATGACCTTTTATGCGGACTTAGATGTTTCAAGTATTGACGAATTACCGCCTGGTCGTAAAGTCGTTGATACCGTTGTTATTCCGGCCGAGACTCGTCGTCAAGAAGTGATTGAACGTGTGCGCGTAGCGTGTCAACAAGGCCGACAAGTCTATTGGGTTTGTCCGTTAATTGACGAGTCAGAAGTGTTAGAAGCACAAGCGGCCACCGACACCGAGCAAGAGTTGCAACAGATCTTAAGTGGTTTAAATATTGGTTTGGTGCATGGCCGATTAAAACCAAAAGAAAAAGAAGACGTGATGCACGCTTTTCGAACGGGCGAAATTGATTTACTGGTGGCCACCACGGTGATTGAGGTGGGTGTTGATGTACCTAATGCCAGCTTAATGATTGTTGAAAATGCTGAGCGCATGGGTTTAGCGCAGTTGCATCAATTACGTGGCCGCGTTGGCCGTGGTAGTGAGCAATCATTTTGCATCTTGCTATATCAAACACCGCTCAGTCAGCACGCCAAAATGCGCCTACAAACCTTACGCGAAACCAATGATGGTTTTGTTATTGCAGAAAAAGATTTAGAAATTCGTGGAGCAGGTGAATTATTGGGGACTCGACAAACGGGTAGTATTAGCTTTAAAGTAGCTGACTTGGTTCGTGACCAGCATTTGCTGCCATTAATTGATGGCTGTGCCACCAAAGTGGCCGCAAAAACACCTGAGTATATTGAACCACTGATTGAACGTTGGGTAGGGTCCAAAGAGAACTACGTTAATGCCTGATAAAAAAGTATCTGAAACAGTTAAAGCAAAATCATCCAGCAAAAAACGCTCTAGCAAGCGACTCTCTAACAATAGCAGTCGGCGCTCTAACAATAGCAGTCGGCGCTCTAACAGCAGTAGTCGGCGCTCTAACAGCAGTAGTCGGCGCTCTAAAAGTAGTAAGCAGCGTTCTAACAGTAGCAAGCAGCGCTCTAAAACCAGTAAACAACGATCAAAGAAAAGCACAGTGCGTAAAAAAACAAATAAGCTATTAACAAAAATACCGCACTACTTAGTGTTGATGCGAATGGATAAACCCATTGGCATCTTGTTATTACTGTGGCCAACCTTATGGGCATTGTGGGTTGCAAGCAATGGGCAACCAAGTGGCGCGTATTTATGGATTTTTACCCTTGGTGTTATTGTGATGCGCGCAGCGGGTTGTGTGATTAATGATTTTGCCGACCGCGACTATGACCCACTTGTAAAACGTACGAATCAGCGCCCGATTGCCGCTGGCTTTGTGAAACCCAAAGAGGCCTTAATACTATTTGGGTTTTTAAATCTGATAGCGTTAGCGTTGTTGTTAATGTTACCGGTAAGAGTATGGCCATGGTCACTGTTAGCGATTGCGTTAACGGTTGTTTACCCATTTATGAAGCGTTTTTTTGATGCGCCGCAATTAGTGCTAAGCGTCGCGTTTTCAGTGGGCATGCTGATGGCCTATGCCGCGCTTGATAAAGCTTTTGATGGTGCATTAGCCGTGATGTTCATTATGAACTTGGTTTGGGTAGTGATGTTTGATACGCAATACGCCATGTCAGACCGTGATGATGATTTATTGATCGGTGTGAAATCAACGGCCATTTTATTTGGTAAAAACGACAAATTAATTATTGGAGTGTTACAGGCAATTGTCGTTGCTTTGTTATTTGTTTTAATGTCGTTACTCAGTTTGTCGAGCAGTTTCTTAATAAGTATCACTTTGGTGATAGCGTTATTTGTCTATCAGCAATGGTTAATACGAAACCGCGATCGCCTACAATGCTTCGATGCATTTATCAATAATGCATGGGTTGGAGCGGCAATTTGGTTTGGTTTAATTGGTGCTCTGTGATGCTCTGCGAGTATAGGTAACTGGCTAGTAACTAGAGCAACCAACTAGCTGTTTTGAAAAACCGGTGCGGCATTAATCAGATAACGCAACGGGCCACCAGGAACCAAACCATTAAACGGGTAACACGTTATTAGGCTTAAGCGATTATCATCCAGCTTTTGTAGTTCAACCTCGTTCACATTAAAAATTTGAGTTTGTTCAACGCGATACGTTATACGCTGGCCGTTTAAGTTGGTTGTGTGAATTAAGTCACCCGCAACAACATGTTCGAGAAACGCAAAGTGTGAGTCGCGGTGCCCTGCAATCATTACATGACCACTCTCAGAAGGCTGTGCGCTGCCTGGCATATGACCCGGGCCAAATGCCAAGGATTCACCTGAGTCGTCTTGCATCACAAATAGACGTTGTTTTAAACGTGGTATTTCTAGTTTGGCAATCGCACGTGTATCGGCCCACCACCATGGTTTAGGTGCTTGTTCAGCAAGCTCATCATTTAAACCAACCGCCCAAGAATGGGCGATTAATACTTGTGCTAATTTTGCTTTGGCATCCATATAAAATGACTGACTTAATAATATGGCGCCGATTAAAAACAGTGCTGTTGGAAACTTAGGTTTAATCATTGGTTTGCAACCTCTATCGCGCTGTTAGAGCGGCGGCGAATTAGCACGCCGATCAGCATAAAGACACAGCCGAGTATCGCGAATAAGTCGGTGGGGGTTGCCGTTTGTGGTACTGGCATGGTGCTGCCTTTAGGCATTAAGTTTGGAATATTTTTATGCTTTGCTTTTGTGTTCGCTGGTTTACTTACTTGCTGCTCCACCGCTACGAACGACGTAAACTTAGTCACAATATGGTGCTTAATACCCAGTTCTATTATTTGTGGTTTAAGGTCTGCACGGCTTGCTTCGCCGGTAATTAATTTATCCATTAAGCTGGCAATTTTGTCACGCGCCCAGACTGTATCCAGATTGTTAGCGGTACTTTGGGATTTTCGATTTTTAATGGTTTTTTTCCATGGGGTGTTTAACATCGTGCCAGAGGCTTTGATATTGCGCAGTGGGCGGCTTGATTTAACCAATACACTTAAGGGTTCACCTGCGTATAGATCGGGTAAACGGCTAGGGTATTGTTCAATACTTTGTTGCTGCCAATCAATTTTTATATCGCGCAATACTGGGTGAGTAATGCGTTTAAACAACTGCCCCATTTTAGTACTTACCTGATCTAAATTGCTGATGTAGGTGTAACTGCCGCGACCAAACTTGGCGGCTTTATTCATAAAAAATGCGTTCGGCGCACTGCCAATACCGACGGTAAATAAACGCGCATCGCCTAGTTTGTTGTTCAATAGTTTAAATAACTCATTCTCATTGCCAATTGCGCCGTCGGTAATAAAAACAATTTGGCGTAAATATTGTTGATCACTCTCTGAGCCTCGCGAGCTGAGCGCATGATTCAACGCGCCTGTCATTTCGGTTCCCCCATCTGCAACTAAGGCATCAATCATTTGGCCAGCTTGCGCCAGACTTGCTTGATTCACTGCTTGGCTTTGAGTAAACAAAGGTCGAAAACTACTGTCGAAATCAATAATATTAAAGCGATCATTTCGTGACAGATAATTCAAGCCATCATGCAATGCTTGTTTGGCTTGGGTCATTGAACCACCAGCCATTGAGCCAGACGAATCAATAATAAAGGTTATTTCTCGGGCTAACGATAAACTGGTGTTTGGTGAAGGCGGGGTCACCATCAGTAACGAATAATAAGCATTACCCAGTTTTTGCTGGAATAAAGCAGCTTTGGGTTCGCTGCCAATGGTTGGCTTCCAAGAGAGTACTAAATCGTTATTCATCTGTTCCTGGCCGTTGGCTAGACTAACCTCAACCTGTTTCGAGCTAATAAAATTATTGCTGATTTGGTGCGTAGTGCTGTCAACCATTTGTAAATCCAAGCCTGCGTCTAAAGATAGGGCAAGACTGAATAAGTTGTTTGTTTGATTACGTGTAGCGTGCACTTGTGGCGGTGTAGTAGCACTAGCGTCATTAACGCGGTCAGTGTTAGCAGACCAACCGCCCTCATCGCTGCTTGCCCAACCCGTGTTGTCAATTGTCTGTTCATTTTTTTCTTCGGAAAATTGTTGTTCGATTGTTTGTTGAGCTTGGCGAATAGACGCGATGGTTGCGCCTGGGATGTAACGCGGTGTGAGTGTGGTTGGCAAACGCAAGCTAAATGTCTCGTCTTGATAACGCACTTTATTAATAAAGGTGAGCGTGGTTCGCACGGTTTCTTGCGGGCCAATATTGGCGACCGAGATACTAAAAAGGTTTGGTCTATGTTGTTCCAGCAAGCCCGCTTTTTTGCCAGCTCGTTTAGCTGCCTCAAAGGTTTTTTTCGCCTCGGCTTTTTCCTTGATTACGCCTTTAATGACACGTTCGCCAATCTGAATGGTTAAACTGTCGACCGCAGCATCGGGTGGCAGTGGGAAAACATAACGACCATTTACCCAGTCATCACTTTGGTTCTTAAAATTTTGATCTACCTTGATACTGGCGATCATGCCGTTCACATCGCCTGATATGTGTGTGCTTAGTAGTATGGCTAACTCTTTTTGTCCATTGGCACGGTTTATTTCGAGTTCACCAACGCTGGTATCCGCGAAGCTAGGGCGGATCAATAGCAGTAATGCGACGAGTGCGATAAAAGTGAATAGCGATTTTTTGTTGATCATTAGTTGCCCCTCATTGAAACGTGACAGTTAGTAAAAAGTAAGTGTTGTTAAAAACGTCCATGTCACACCACTTCCGTACGAGTCCTTACTATCGCGTATGCATATGTCGCTAACGTGTGTTGCTTATGAGTTTGCGTGAGGCTTATATGTGTTCTTTGTGAGCAGGTGATGGCGAAAAAATGGTTTTATGGTATGTTTAGTGCCTGCTTTTTTGACAATACCTATTCCACAACACTCAGGAGTTATTTATGAAAATTTTCATCCGTTTATTTGCTGCGGCCTTTATTAGTTTATTTGTTGTTGGGCAAACCATTGCTCAAGATAAGCAACCCACACCCGAAGAAAAGGCCTATAAATTCCGTACTGGCTTGTTTCAAACCTTTGCTTGGAAATACGGTCAATTAGTTGGCGCAATGAAAACTGATGATGCAGACGCGTTTAGAGCCAACGCCAAAGATTTGGAATACTTAGCCAGTATGTTGGAAGAGGGCTTTCAAATAAAAGACAGTTTGCCTGAAGGCACAACGGCCAAGCCAAACATTTGGGAAGATTTTGATGACTTTACCGCCAAAGCCGACACGCTAAGAGAGGCCGCTGCTGAATTGGCTGAGGATGGCGCAATGGCAAGTTTTGATCCACGTGATTTCGGTAGCAAAGCGTGTGGTGCTTGCCATCGTGAGTATCGAATTAAGAAATAAGCCCAATGAAAACCATTCAAAGCATCGAGGAATTAGAGCAAAATTACGGCGCAACGATACCCGGTGCTTTATGGAAAGAAATTGATCATATTAATGATCACTATCGGCAGTTTATTGAAAAGTCGCCATTTTTAATATTGGCGACCATCGGCAACCAAGGACGCGGTGGCGAGCACAGCATAGACTGTTCACCAAGGGGAGACCCCGCGGGTTTTGTGCGAGTCGTTAACTCTACATGTATTCAAATACCAGATCGTCGGGGTAATAATCGGCTCGACTCGCTGCGTAACATTGTTGATAACCCAGAAGTTGGTTTAATTTTTTTGATACCAGGTGTTGGTGAGACACTCCGTGTTTCTGGTAAAGCCAGTATTGTGATTGATCAAGCATTGTGTGAATCCTTTGCGATCAAAAGAAAGTCTGCTTCAAGTGTTATTTCGATCGACGTTGAGAAAGTGTATTTTCAATGTCAAAAGGCCTTAGTCAGATCAAAACTCTGGGATGAGACTGAACACTTAAGTCGAGATCAACTGCCATC
>CAZOBR010000001.1:40815-51384 GCA_964578035.1 uncultured Gammaproteobacteria bacterium | reverse complement strand
CGAAATGGTGAAAGTGTTTACGGATGCCCACAATGTTGAATTTGATGCTCAGGAGTACGATAAAAATTACCCTGATCATATGAAGAAAACGATTTACTGATTTTTTCTAGATCTTCGCCTGTGCATTAACTAATGGAGTGTAAATTAAGCAGCGTTCGTGTGGCTGTCTCGTCTGGCCAGTTTGCTTCCTAATACCAGTATTCTTTAGTGCTGCCATCTTTTAATAAGCTGATAAATTTTAAAATTAGGTGGTTAGGGGTGTTAGCCCGTGTTTGTTAAAGAGCTTCCTTTAGAATTAAATGAGTGCCCAGTTAAATAAAATATAGATTACTTATGCATTTAGACGCTAAAAAGTTAGAAGGAAATATTGTTACCCTTGAGCCAATTTCCGCTGATCATATAGATGGATTAGTTGCCGCAGGTCAAGATCCATCGATATGGGAGTGGATTACGTTTGACTTGAGTAGGCCAGAGGTGGCGAAAAGGTTTGTTGGGCATGTTTCTACAATGCCAGAAAAAGGGGAGGGATTAGGGTTTGCAATTCGATGCAATGACACAGGTGTCGTAATAGGCGGAACAGGTTATTGGCATATTGATCATAAGAACCAAAAGTTGGAGATTGGTGGCAGTTGGCTTATGCCTAGTAGGCAAAAGACAGGCGCCAATACTGAAGCAAAATACCTTCTGTTACGCAATGCATTTGAAAATTTAGATTGTAAAAGGGTCGGGTTTAGCATCGACACCCGAAATCAAAAATCAATTAATGCAATCACCAGGGTGGGTGCAAGTAAAGAGGGTGTACTGAGAAGTGATATGAAACTATCAGATGGCGGTGATCGGGACAGTGCTGTTTTTAGCATTATCAAGGTCGAATGGCCAAGCATAAAGCAGCGGCTTGAATCGCTGCTTGCAATGCGCATTAACTAATCACAGTTAATTATCGTTTCTTAGCTGTTTGTCGCTTATTAATCAACTCTTACACCGCGGTAGTAATAGCCCGTAGTTTTCTGTTTCTTCTGTTTCTTCTGTTTCTTCTGTTGTTGGGTCTGCTTTCTCTCGCGTTTTCTCCTGCCCACGCTGATACCATGATAACGTTTCTTTGGATGTATTTTGTCAATCCAACCGTCACCAGCACGCTCGAGAAACACTTCAATTAATAAGCGAATATTTTCATCTTCTGTAAGCTGGTAAACAGCCACCATCTGCTCACCCAAATCGCCTGATGAAATTTTCATCTGCGCTTGTTCACTTTTTGGTAAATTTCGGCGAACCTCAAAGAATAGGTTCACCATATACCGGTCTATATTCATGCATCCCCCAATGCTTGTACAATGCTGTGCCACACTTGCACAGCTTGTTTAGCATGAAGCAAAGATCATGCCAAAAGAGCATATTGGCTAGCCGTTGTTCTTTGTTGATTTTGGCTGTATGTATTGCACCATTTTCGAACAACATAGTTTTTAATACCCAAAATGGTGTGTGTAAAAAGTTGAAGTTGTGACCATCGAAGCCACCTAAGCGATAGAAAATGTATATATAGACTGCTTTAATATTCAAAGTTTACGTGGTCGCAGTTTGTCTGTACTCTTGATTGATATGGATCAACTTAGAGTCTAATGATTATAAATCTCACCAGCGCAGTCCTTGCAGGTTTTAGTATTGTCAGCAGCTTCGTATTATTGATCGCTTATCTATTCTATTTAGATGAGATGCGTAAGACGTTGCTGGGAAAAATCGCTGCAGTGTTTGTTTTGACTGGTTTAGCATGCCTTCAGCTCGGGCATTTCTTATTCTATGTGCTAGATGCGGATGTTCTTAATTTCAGAATATATTGCGTGTTATTGATGTTATTGCCGTCGGCATTTTTTTTCTTTAGCCGAGAAACTTTATTTAGTGAGATTGTTTACAAATGGTTGGATACCGTGCATTTTTTACCGATCATCGCTAGTTTATTTTTGCCGTTGTCGCTTATTCCAGCAATCGCATTTCTAATGGGAGCTGGGTATACCTTTTGGTTTGTTACTAAGATTTATACTCTGCGTGACCAGCGCAGCCGATTCAGATTTGAAATGTTTTTCTTTGGTATGTTTGCGCTAATGGCCGCGGCAGCACTATTGCTTGGCTTGGCTCTGCCAGTACTGGATAACGGTATTTTTTATGTTGCTTATGGAAATGCGATTTCCATAGCAATGATCATGGTGGTTGCCGCGTTATTGATATTTCCTGAGTTGTTAAACGATATCGCAATGATTACGGAACTGGCGTATGCCAAATCTAAGTTAGCGGGCATTAATACCGAGCAAAAATTAATTGAGCTTGAGCAATTAATGACCCAGGAAAAACTTTACGAAAATGAGCAGCTAAGCTTATCCAGTATTGCGGATGTAATGGAATTGAGCAGTCATCAATTATCTGAATTAGTGAATACAGAATATGGCTATAGTTTTCCTAGGCTTATTCGTGAACATCGAGTTCGCGCCGCTAAAGCATTGTTGGTGTCTGAACCGAATACATCCATACTTGCAATCAGTATGATGATTGGCTTTAAATCTCAATCTAATTTTTATACCGCATTTAAAGAGTCAACCGGAGAGTCTCCTGGTCACTATCGGCAAAAACGGCTTGCTTAATTCTATTGTTGTTACAGGTTTATAATCCAGAAGCTTTATAAGTGTTTGATTTTATTTTTAAAAAATTATTTCTATTCACAAGCTATAGAAAAGGAAGTTTGTAGAAAAGCCAAACTCTAAACTGTGCTCATAGTCATTTAGAGGGCATAGATTTGAAAACGACGAAGGAAAAAAATAAACAAATACCAACCGTATTGGTGATCGGCGGCTATGGCTTTATTGGCCGCAGCATTGTTGCGCAACTTGAATCGCTAGGCGCATCTGTATTAATCGGTTCGCGCTGTCTGAAGTCACCAAGACAATTAGGAACACGCAGAGTCGTGTTGCACGAACTTAATAGTCAACAGCAATGCGAAAAATTATTAGAAGGTGTGGATATTGTTATCAATGCCGTTGGTATTCTGCGTCAACGAACAGGTGAGACCTATGAGCAAGTTCATCATTTAGCGGTAGAGTACTTGGTCAATGCGTGTGCAAAGAAAAGAATTCGGTTTTTGCATGTGTCTGCATTGGGTTTGTTGAACCCAACACGCAGCCGGTTTTTGAGTAGCAAGTTGAAAGGCGAACTTGTGATTCAAAACAGTGGTGCGGATTGGGCCATCTGTCGCTCATCGTTAGTTGATGGTGAAGGCGGATACGGAGCCAAGTGGTTTAGACGAGTTGCTAATTGGCCAATTCATTTTTCGCCAGCGAATGCCGTTGCAAATCTAGCACCAATTAATGTGCTTGACCTCGGTGAAGCGATTGCAAAAATTGCACTGCAAGTCGGAGTCGCCACTAAGCAAAGTCAACGTATTTACGAGTTGGGTGGCGATCAACAAATGTCCGTGTTTGAGTATCAGCAAATCTTAAAGAAAGGCCGGCCACTTTTTACAATAAAGGTAGCAGCCTGGATTGCGCGCTTGGCCAGTCACTTATTAGATTTCTTGCATCTAACGCCATTTTCTTTTGGTCATTATGAGTTATTGAAGTTTGATAACTGTCCGAAGAAAAGATACCAAACAGAGTTGCTCTTGGGGAGGGCATGTCGATTACTTGGGAAGCATAATGAAAATAAATATCGGTTGGTCGATATAAACTTGGTGAAACAATAATGAATGATTTTCTGAAAATGGTTTCCAATTATTTTGTAGAAAGGCTGGGAAGGGTGCGTACAACCGTACTTGCATGGTTACTAAGCGTCGGCATTGTCGCGCTGATAATACACACTTTAATTCTTACTAACTTAAATCGAAGTGCTTTACTTTATCTATGTGTGCCTTACGGTGTGTCAATAATTATTGCCCTTTTAAGGTCATATGATGAACCAACAAGTATTTATAAGTCCTATATTAGTCATATGTTGTCAGCAACAATTTTCTTTTTAGCGACATCAATAATTCTACGAGAAGGTTTTATTTGTATTATATTTTTCATGCCGATTTATTATTTAATGGTGTCGGTAGCCTATTTAGCTCAAGCATATTATCGTAGCAAAAATAGCGATAAACTCTACTCGATGACATTTCCAGTACTTGTGTTACTTATGTCACTAGAGGGCACGCATCAATCTTTGTCACTTCCTCGAGATAGTTATATAGAGGTTTCAAAAATAGTGCCAATGAGTACAGCGCAGATAAAAGATAATCTAGCCAAGCAGTTTGACTTACAAAAGCATAGACATTGGATGCTGTCTATCTTTCCTATGCCATACAGAATTGAAGCGGGCTCACTTAACCCAGGAGATGTACATAAAATTTACACTAGATATCACCGCTGGTTTGTTTCGAATACTCACTATGGTGAGGCTGAGCTTTTAATTGAGGATGTATCGGAAAATAGAATAAAAACAAAAATGCTGAGTGACTCAACTTACTTTTCTTCATACGTAAAAGTATATGGCACAGAGGTAACGCTTAAGCCACTCGAAGTCAATCGCACTGAGATAAAGCTTAGAATAGATTTTCGTCGCCGCTTAGACCCTGCCTGGTATTTTCATCCGTTACAAAGTTTCGCAATTGAAGAAATGGCGGAGTATTTAATCAAAGAGGTGATGATCCGTGGCTAACAAATACACAAACCCGAGAATTGATTTTCCGAATCAAGGTGGCGATGCATTAAATGGCGAAGTTGCTCTGGATATTGTTAAAACTGTATGGGTTTTGTCCATGTTCGGTTTTGGTGTTATTGGCAGCTTACTGACGATATCTATTGATGCGGTAATCCTTTTTATTGTTTTCACAGCAATCACACTTTGCTTAGGGCATTCATTGGGGATGCATCGGCGATTTATCCATCGCAGTTATCAATGCCCAAAAGCGCTTGAAGTTTTCTTTGTGCACTTGGGCACTATTGTTGGCCTTGCTGGGCCAATGGGGATGTTGAGAACCCACGATTTACGAGACTGGGCACAACGACAGCCAAGATGTCATGATTATTTTTCTCACGGTAGCCTTTGGTATAAAGATCTGTATTGGCAGCTTTTGTGTTCGATTAAATTGGATAGGCCGCCAAAATTTGAACCAGAAGCCGCTATTGCAAATGATTGGATATATCAATGGATGGAACGCACATGGATGTTACAACAAATTCCTTGGGCAATATTGTTTTATATGTTGGGTGGTTGGCCCTGGGTGTTTTGGGGGATATGTTCGCGCGTCACCGTGAGTATCATTGGGCATTGGTTAATTGGCTATTTCGCGCATAATACTGGCGACCGCAGGTGGTATGTAGATGGCGCTGCCGTTCAGGGTCATAACGTTGCATGGGTATCTTTGCTTACTATGGGCGAGAGTTGGCACAACAATCATCATGCGTTCCCATATTCTTCCAAACTAGGCATAGAAGATGGTCAATGCGACCCTGGTTGGTGGGTGCTGACACTACTACAACGCATCGGCTTAGTAAGTGATTTGGTTTTGCCCGATGAAGAGAAATCTCGCACAGACTTAATTTGTATTGATTGTTCTAAGGTCGCGCAGTCTTAGCGCTATTTTTTTTGAACAGCTATCAATATTATTTGCTCTTTCGAGCGCGAATTTTTTTGAAGTCTCGCGCCATATGTTGGCGAAATGATTTGAATAAGGTCAGTGATGGGTCTACGGGTTTGTCTTGCGCTAGGCAAATGATTTGCCAGTAGTAAAAACCGACTGCGCCCAGGTTGTTGATGGCTTTGATCAAACCGAGTGGGCTGTTGTTGCCCCAGAAGCCTTTGCCGAGTACTAGTTCGTTTTCATAGAAGTCGACTTCATCAATGCTTTTTTTAATGAGTTTTGTGGCCAAGTTGGGTTGAGTACAAAATGGTCGCGCCAGCCCGATTAGATCAACCTCTTGGTCGGCGATGGCTTTCTCCATGACATCGCGGCTTCTAAAACCGCCCGTTACCATCAGCGGAATCTTGGCGGCATCGCCAATCGCTTTCGCGTACTCAAGAAAGTAAGCTTCGCGCTTGCGAGTGCTTTCTCTGATGTCGGTAGGTTCTACCCCCATTAAGCTTAATTGCTCGTAATTACCGCCCGATATTTCTAATAAATCGAGGCTGTCTTGCGCTAACCAAGATGCGACTTGAACGCATTCTTCTAAAGTAAAGCCACCTTTTTGAAAGTCAGCTGAATTGAGTTTTGCGGCCACCGGAAAATCAGATCCAACGCTTTGTCTAACCGCTTGAATAATGCGCCTTGCGAGGCGTGCTCTGTTTTCGAGGCTGCCACCCCATTGGTCATCACGTTTGTTGACCAATGGGTTCAAAAATTGACTAATAAGGTAACCGTGCGCGCAATGGATTTGCACACCTGTAAACCCTGCTTGTTTTGCGAGTTTTGCGGTTGCAGCAAAACGGTTAATCACATCTTCGATATCCGCTTCTGTCATTGCTCTTGGGCGAGAAAAGTTGCCCAGCATTTTTAACTGCACAGGCGAAGGCGCTAATGGTTCACTATTCACCAAGCGCGGACATTGACGGCCAGGGTGACTTATTTGCATCCAAAATTGATTACCATTAATTTTACCGTTATTCGCCATTTCAGTGAGCGCAGGCATGGCTTCCTCATCTTCTAATACGATATTGCCAGCGCGTTCCAAATAGCGCCGATCCACCATGACATTGCCACTAATGTACAGCCCTGCACCACCTTCAGACCATGTCTTATAGAGTTGGTTGTGTTCAACGGTTGGGTTGTCATTTGCATCAGCAAGGCCTTCGGTCATCGCGCTTTTGCCGAACCGGTTTGGAATAACAACGCCGCAAGGCAGTGTTATTTCAGAATTGAGGTCAGGAGTCGTCACGTTATCGATTGCCATAATTAGTTAGTCATATGAGAAGTAATGAATCGATTACATTATCACAATAAGCCAATGCTTGTTGCTGACATTTGTGCTACCAGCGTTGGGTCCTTGTATCGATTGAGCGTCAAGGCGTTTGCGTATTCTGGTAATGCGCCGCCGCAGGCCCAATCGGCACAGAGTTCGCCAGCGGCACACGATGACATACTGCCAAAACCGGATAAGGCACCGACTATAAATGCTCCGTTTTGACTGAGCGGCCCCACTAACGGCCAGTTTTCTTTTGTCATTGTGTAGTAACCGCCATAGTGAACATGGCTTTTTGGCAATTCAGATATGTATGGACTTAAGCTTGGGTTTAAACGAGCAGCGCCTCGTATCACGACTTCAGGGAAGCTGCTGTCGTAGGCTGGGTCGTCGATTAATTCTTGTTGCGTATTAGGTTGGCTAGGCGTGCGGTTATATGCCCATCCTAATTTAATCCAGCGTCCGGCTCCTTCTGGTCGGCAATGTACGCCGCCTGAAATAGTGTTAGTCAACCAAGATAAATTTGGGTCTTCACTCAGTGCTTCGCGCTCTTCAGAGCTCCACGCTAAATTAACGTCATCGATATCAATCGAGAATGGTTGGTTTCTGGGCACGGCGTTTAAATTATCTTCAAAGGCTATCTTTTGATGGAAAATATTTTGCACGGGTAATTGTGTGCCGAGCATGTTGGCAATCTCGCCAACATATGGACCAGCCGCATTGATCACAATATCGGCTTGTAATGAGGCATTGCCATTTTGAGTACTGATTTCAAGTGTATAACGTGCGTCTTTTACAATACTGTTTACATGGCCGCGTAACCTTGTGCAGCCCATCGGCTTAATTTGTTCCAGCATATAGGCGCCCATTTGCTGACCGGATATATCGCCTGCTTTGCGAATGTGTAAGACGTTTTCTATTTGCGAATTAAAAGCTGGAAAGGTATTGCGGATAAGTGTTTGATTCGATAAGACATCAACACCATCAATTGGGCTAGCCCAATCATCATTGTGTGGGTTTACATAACTGTTACTCGCGGCTTGGTCGTGCATGCGAACTAAACCATTTTGGCTGTTATAGGTTGTGTTGAGCGTTGCCAGTAAATCATCTATGTTTTTTTCCCGTGTCGCCAAGGCATAACCGCGCTGTTTCATTTGTAGAGCGTTAGACGATTCACGCGCAAGTTCATGCATTAACTGAATGCTGTGATTAGTGAACTGCGTCATTAGCGACGATGGCCACCAATTACGATAGTTGTCACCCGATTGTGCGCTGGTGTAACTCATTGGGTCGCGCGAGTCGATTAGTAACACCGATTGTCGGTGATATTTTTTACACAGATAATAGGCCGTTGCAATGCCAGCAAAGCCAGCACCAATAATGGCTATTTCTACATCTTTTAGTTTGTTCATTTTTAGCTATAAGGGTCAAAATCATTAACGGGGAGTGCTTGCTCGAAATAGCTGACCAAGCCATAAATACAGCCTGCACAAATAATAAATACGATTAGCGCGAGTACTAATTTTGAGCTATCAATAGATTGCAGATCGTTAGTGCTTGAATCAGACGCATCGTCCGCAATTTCCTTTTTTCCATGCAGCATAGCGCTACTGAGCTTTTGTTTTTTATGTACCCGATAAAAAATAATTGCGGCAATGTGGACTGCGATAAGCACTTCGAGAATCTCAAAGTTTATCTCGTGAATCGTGCCAAGAAGAGTGCTTAAGTCATCGCTCACCAGACTATTTAATGGGCCAAAGAAGTAATTGTCACTATTAAATAAACCAGTCACGGCTTGAACTAATAATGACGTTAGCATTAATAAGGCCGATAAACTTCCGATTGGGTTGTGGCCTAAATACGCGCGGCTATTTTTCTTTGTGATGTTTTTTGCGTAATTAAGTGTTTCAGCAACGGGGTAAAAAAACTGTTTAAAGCGCGCATGGTGCGTACCAATAAATCCCCAAGTAATTCTGAACAGAACTAAGCTGAGTAAACTGTAGCCTGCATAAAAATGCCATTGCATTTCTTCCAGCAATTCTATAGTTGCCCAACAGGCGAGAACACTTAGTGCAATTAGCCAATGGCAAAGCCGAGTAGGTAAGTCCCAAACTAGAATATGTTGTTTCATCGTCGTGTTTAAATTAATTCTGAGGCCATACAAGCATTGCTAACACACCATTGTGTGCATTTTTAACATTTACAGATCCTGCGTGTAGTTTCATTATCTCTTTTACAAAACTTAAGCCCAGCCCCGTACTTTTTGCGTGAGTTTCAGGTTCAGTTTCATCGCTAGAGCTCGGCAAAGAAAAGAAGCGTTCATAGAGTTTGTTTAACGCAAAATCAGGTATTGCTTCCCCTTGGTTGTAGATACTAATGCAGTAGTTATCTTTTTCATCGAGTTGCTCAGTTTCTAAGCTGATATCAATCTGACCATTGCGTGCGCAAAAACGAATTGCATTATCCAATAGGTTGGCAACGGCTTGGCTGATTAATACTTTGTCACCCGTACAATGAAAGTTTGTTTGCATTGGGTAAACGATTTTAATTTGCTTGCTATCAATGGTTGGTGCACGTTCTTCGAGCAACCGTTTTAATGTAGGAATAAAATCAAACTCAGAGGTGGCGACTAATTCAGTTAAGCCTTCGAGTTTGGCAAGCGATAACATGCGATCAACCAATTGCGACATACGATGGTTTGACGTACTGATATTATTTAAAAAGCGAACACGATCTTCGGTTGGCATGTTCTCGTCAATTAATTCAACGGCACCACGAATGCTGGTGATGGGTGTTTTAAGTTCATGGGTTAAGCTGTGAATATAATTTTCAACATACTCTTTGCCGTCGAGCTGTTTGCGCATGTGCGAAATTGAATCACTCAAGTCGGCTAGCCGCGAGTCGTGCAATAAAGGTGGATCCACTTTTTTGCCTTCAGCCATATCATTGGCATAGTTGGCAATCTTATTCAATGAGTGTGTAAACCAGAGTGATAGCAAATAACCAATCACTAAAGCCAGCAATAGCAACGCAAAAGCATAGCGCTGTAATTGTGTGCTTTCAGTTAGCAAATGTCCTTCTAGGCTGTTGATTGGTTTGAGCACACTCACCACACCAATGATTTCGTTTTGATGTTTGATTGGCGCTGCGACTACCATTGCTTTAGGGTCGTCTGGCTCAGTGCGTGTTTGGTCGATATACGAGGTGCGTGCACCGTATTGCCCATCTAAGGTAAGGCGCACATCGCGCCATTTTGAAAAGTCCTGGCCTGTGCGTTGGCCGTTGGAATCGTAAATTACAATGCCGTTTTGATCGCTTACATAAACTTGCGAGTCGACCGACGTTTTAGTGACTTGATAAATTTGTGCCGACAATTGTCGTTGTTTTAGAGAATCAAAAACCTGTGTTAACTGTGATGTTTCTATTGATTTATTAGATGTGCTTTCGAGACTGTTTTCTACCAATGAGGCAACCACATTTGCCATATCGACCATCACACTCTCTGCCGACTGGCGCATGCCGTCGTTTAAACGTTCAATGGCATTGTCTAAGGTGAACCAAATTAGCGACCCGAGGATGACAAAATAAATCGCGAAGGCGCGTAAGCTGTAGCTGATTTTCATTTGTCGCTAAAATGTTAGTTGAGTTTAAG
>CAZOBR010000001.1:0-40715 GCA_964578035.1 uncultured Gammaproteobacteria bacterium | reverse complement strand
TAAGTTCAAGACTGTTTAAGTAAGTTCAAGACTGTTTAAGTAAGTTCAAGACTGTTTAAGTAAGTTCAAGACTGTAACCAAAGCCTCGGTGTGTAACGATGAATTCTTTGTGAGGATTTGATGTTTTTAACTTGGCGCGTAAGGTTTTAATGTGTGTGTCTATGGCTCGGTCGTCTGAAGGGTGGTTAGATGACCATATTTGTTCAATCAATTGGCGGCGTGAAAAAACGCGACTTGGTTGTTCAAGAAACACGCTCATTAATGCGTACTCGGCTCGGGTTAAATCAAGGTTGTGGTCGTTGTAACTAATAACGCGTTGCTCTACTTTATGTAAGAACGGGTTGGTAGTTTTTTCCTCTACTGTATCGTTAGCATTGTGTGTGGTTTGTTGAAAGTTTGTGCGTTTTAAAATCACTTTTGCGCGAGTCACAACTTCTCTTGGGCTGAATGGCTTACAGACATAATCATCAGCACCCAGTTCTAAACCAACAATGCGATCTATTTCTTCAGCGCGTGCGGTTAGAAAGACCACAGGCACATCACAATTGCTATTGCCCGATTGGCGCAAACGTTTAAGCAGCTCAAAGCCATTTAAATCAGGCAAGCCAACATCAAATACACACAGGGCTGGTTGATTATTGTGGTCATTTAAATAATCGAGCCCATCTTTAGCATTAGTTAGCCATACGGGGCTGAAGTTTTCCGATGAAAAAGCATAGGTTAATGTGTCGGCGATTTCTTTTTCGTCTTCGATGATTAAAATGCTTTGATTCAAAAGTGTTTCCTTTTAATGTTCGAATGGTGTTTATAAAGAATGATTGTTTGAATTAATATTGCAAAGAGGTTAGTTTACAACACCTTTGCGATTTAACGCCTATGTTAGCTTTGACTCTGCATTTAGCAAGGGTTTGGCAACAAAATCAAAAAATAGTATCCTGAGACGGATAAATCAGCTGTTTTATAAAAAAATCTAACCAGCGAGGATGAGCAGATGCGTTCAATATTAGTTGTAAACCCCAAAGGTGGTTGTGGTAAAACCACAATTGCAACCAACCTTGCAACCTATTACGCGGTATGGGATGTACCAACAGCTCTGGTTGATCTAGACCCACAACAATCCAGCATGGACTGGTTGCGTGTTCGCCCGAAAGAAGAAAATGCAATTCAAGGCTTTAATGGCCTTAAGGGAAAGATATACCCAGCAGAAGATACACAACGAGTAATTTACGATGCGCCAGCGCGTACAGACAGTGCTAAAGTCGCGCGCTTAATAAAGTTAGTTGATGTCGTCATTATTCCAGTACTACCAAGTGCCATTGATATGCGCGTTGCGGCCAGCTTTGTTGCGGATATTGTTACTCGCGTAAAAGCAAATAATTCAAAAGCTATTATTGGTGTCGTAGCAAACCGAACTCAACGTAATTATCAATCGTATACTGCGCTTTTAAAGTTTCTTAAAAAATTGAATGTGCCATTTGTTGGCGCACTGCGCAATTCTCAAAACTATATTAAGGCCGCAGACACCGGTGTTGGCATTTTTGAAATGCCGTTAGCCGATGCCAAAATTGACATGAAAGAATGGGAGCTAATCGTGAACTGGGTAGAGGGAAAGCGTGTGCTAAAGTAAGTACATGAAATCAGTTTCAATTATCAGTTTACTGCCAGTCGCAACCTTTGTGTTGCTGCTCGTTTTGCAAAGCGTACTGCCTAAGCGCCAGGTCAGTATTAAAGACTCAGGTCGTCTTGTTCATAATCTATTATTGTTTTTTGTAAATACCGCCATAATGCGTTTTGCTATTCCACTTACTTTGATAAGTGTTGCGGTATGGTCTGCGCAAAATAACATTGGTTTATTTAACCTTGTTGCATTGCCAGAAATAGTCGTTTGGCTTGTTTGTGTTACCGCATTGGACTTTGCGATTTATTGGCAACATGTTGCAACGCACCACTTTCCTATTTTATGGCGTGTGCACAAAGTCCATCATGCCGATCACGAAATGGACGTAACAACGGCGGTGCGTTTTCATCCTGTTGAGTTGGTTTTATCGTTGGCGTATAAATCAATATTGGTTGCGTTGCTAGGTGCGCCGATTACCGCAGTAATTATATTTGAATTACTATTGTTTATTGGTCCAGCGTTTAATCACAGCAATGTTTCATTGCCGAGTTGGTTGGACGGCGCTCTGCGTAAAGTGATAGCCACGCCAGATGTGCATCGTGCTCACCACTCAATAATTGTTGCCGAACAAAACACAAATTACGGTTTTTTCTTAATTTGGTGGGATAAGCTGTTTGGCACGTATACTGAATCACCAAGTGGTGGCCATCTTAGTATGCCGATTGGCCTGGCCGATGAAAAAATTTCACGCGTTGACCAAATGTTGGTTGCGCCATTTCGTTAATTAAAACGTTAATAACAATATTTTTGGGAGAATGCCTCATGTTTAAATTACCTCTTAAATTATCCAGTATAAGAGTTGGTGTAGCGCTGCTGTTATTAGCATTTCTTCAAGCTTGTGCTACCAACCCAGTAACGGGCAAGCCTCAGCTGGCTTTGTCTGAAGGTTGGGAACGCAGTGTTGGGCCTAAGTATCATGAGCAAATCATGAAAGAGTACACGGTTTATGATGACCCTGAGTTACAGGCCTATGTTAATAAAATTGGTCAGCGTATGGCTGCCACCAGTCATCGACCAGACTTGCCGTTCACATTTACACTACTTGATAGCCCGCAGGTAAATGCCTTCGCGATACCCGGTGGTTATGTGTATGTGACGCGCGGCATTATGGCGTATATGACTAAAGAGTCACACCTTGCTGGTGTAATCGGCCATGAAATTGGGCATGTTACGGCTCGCCATGGTGCACAACGAGCTGCCCAGCAACAGGTAGCAGGCGTTGGTAGTGTCGCAGTGGCGGTTCTTACGGGCAGTCAAGATTTGGCTCAAGCCTCAAACTTGCTAGGGGGTGCTCTGATGAGCGGTTATGGACGCAACCAAGAACTAGAGTCCGATCGTTTAGGTGCAGAGTACATCGCTAAAAACAATTACGCACCTGACGATATGATTGGTGTGATCGGAATTTTAAAAAATCAGGAATTGTTCAACACTAAGCGCGCGCAAGCCGAAGGTCGACAAGTGCAGGGTTACCATGGGCTGTTTTCAACACATCCAAAAAACGATACGCGTTTGCAAGGTGTGATCAAAGCGGCAGAACAATATCGTGATCTATCTAAGCCAGTGCCGGACGATGGTGAATTTTTAAGACTCACTAATGGTATGGCTTTTGGCGACAGCGAGAGCCAAGGCATCACGCATGGCAATAAGTTTTATCACAAGGCTATGAATTTGTTTGTCGAGTTTCCACAAGGGTGGCGTATACAAAACGCCCCTTCGCGATTAATTGCCGTTTCATCAGCAGGTGATCAGGCGATCATAATGGGTATAGATAATAGTTCTGGCGGTGGCACTGCTGCACAGTATCTCAGCAGTAAATTCCAAAGTTTACGTGATGGTCGTTCGGTTAATGTGAATGACGGTGACGCCTATGCGGCAGTGGCAACTATGACCAGCCAGCAAAGCGGACAAAGCCAGAATATACGGGTGAGTGCAATCAAGCGAAATGGCCAAACATTTGTGATGCAAGGCTTAGGCAAAAGCCAATTACCGAATCAAACTTTTTTTAGTACCACGGCCAGCGTGCGCGGTTTAAAGAAAAGCGAGTTACCACTCGCAACAGGTCGCAAGATCAAACTCGTTACTGCCAAGCGCGGTGATACGATTGCTAAACTTGCGAAACAGTCAAACTTGAGTAAATACGCTGAAGATCAAATTCGCTTAATCAACGATTTGTATCCAAGCGGTGAGCCAACTCCGGGACAGCGAATTAAAATTATTCAATAATTGGCAATAAGTTAGAAACAGGGTAGATACAACGTAGATTTGTTTTATTTCTATGGTTGCTGTTTAGCTAACTTCTCAGTCATTCAGAGCGAAGCGAAGAATCTTTTTTCGAATACCTAACGAATAAAACGCAAGACTTTATCAATATCTGTAAAATTATCTATCTGTTGGTGATGCTTAACTCGCGCACCAACAGCAACAAAGTTAATGCCTAAGATTTCACAAGCTGTTTTGTCCCACTCGCCATCACCAAAATAAGTGACGGATTGATAATCTGTGATTCCAGATAATGCGAGTGAATGTTGCATGATATTGATTCGCGCATAGTGGTCATTTGAAGAGGCAAGTGCCACGTTTGCAATATCAAAGCCCGCGGAGTGTAGTTTTAATTCTGCTGTCTCACGCCAACCACCCGTTGCAATTGAAATTGAACAATTCTGTTGCACGGAGTTGAAAAACTCCAGCGCACCATCAATCGATTTAATTGGGTGTTTTTTAATGTGCGCTTGTACTCGATCAACAAACGAGCGTTTAACTAAATCAATTGAGGTACTTAAAGGTTCAGTACGATTGTGTTGCTCTAAAAAGTGCTGCAAGATGCCGCTATCAGTGATGTGCGGGTATTCAGACCAGTTATTATTCAGCGCTTCGCCAAACACCTCATGGATTGCTTCCATATAACACTGCTCATCAAAATCAAAAGACGCAACCAGCGTTCCATCAATATCAAACATTAAGTGAGCGAGGTTAGCCATATTGTTTTTGCCATTCGCTGGTAATTGCAAACAACTGATCTAAGCCATCGCTTAATGCCGCAGGCCCGGGTTGCAGGATATAGGCAGATTTAATTTCGAATATGTGCCCTGTTTTAACGGCAGGCACGTTTGTCCAGCCAGCACGTTCGCCGACTTTATTAGGGTGGAATTTTTTACCGCACCAAGAGCCAATGATGATGTCTGGTTTTCGCGCTACGACATCTAATGGGTCTGCAACAATACGGTCTTTTCCGCCTTGGTGTTGGGCATTGTCGGCATAGCAATCTTCGCCGCCAGCAATTTCGATTAATTCACTTACCCAACCGATGCCACTTATTATTGGGTTCCACCATTCTTCAAAATAAACCTTAGGCTTGGTTTGCCATTGGTCGGTTATGGCTTTTATCTCGGCAATCTTCGTTTCGTATTCGTATGCAAGTTCGTTGGCCTTGTCACTGGCATCGACAATACGCCCGAGCGTGCAAATCATTCTTAATATGCCATTTACGGTTCGGTGGTTCAGTACATAAACCTCAATGCCTTCGCGAATAAGCTCAGCGGCAATGTCCGCTTGCAAGTCGGAAAAGCCTAATACTAAGTCAGGTTGTAATTCTAATATCTTAGGTATTTTTGCACTGGTGAAGGCCGATACTTTTGGTTTCTCTTTTCTGGCTTCAGGAGGTCTAACGGTAAAGCCAGAGATGCCCGCAATACGATCTTGCTCACCGAGTAAATAAAGTGTTTCGACCGTTTCTTCGGTCATGCAAATAATGCGTTGTGGCCAATTCATAATGTGTCGGAATGCTTAGATTTTATTACGCGTAGCTTATGTCGCTTAAGATTAAAAGAACAGTAAAATAGCCCTGAGAAGTTTCGCAATTGCTTGCCGTTTAATTTTCAACTGCTTTTAAGCACTTGATCTATTGACCAAAACTACGGCCTAGGTTGCATTATTGACCTGATATGAACGCCCGTTTGAAAGTCTTTACGCATGTCATGGCGTTGCCGAGTTAATAGTCAGAAATTGAGTTTAGTCTAAGGCTTGGTTATGAACGCAATGGCAATCGAAAATTTCAACCGTTTGTTGGGCTAACAGCGCACCAAACATTTGACGGTACTAAAGATTTTGTAAAAGCGGAAGGTCAAAAAAGTGGTGGTATTGAAGTGTTTATAGGTGTTCACTTTTGATTTTAGCGGATGCCTATTATGCAATTGGCTTAAGTGAATCGCATAGCATGTTGAGTGCGTAATCGACCATCACCTTTTTATCGATATTAGCTTTGTTCAATAATGCGCTGCCGCCTTCATCTTGCAGCAAAATAACACCATGCAGAGAACCGCGCAGGAACATCGCAGATTGCCATGGGTTAGGCACGCGCGCAGGGTCAATCGAACCATCTTGAATGCCTGCGTTGATGGCATTAACCGAAATTTCCATTACTTCTTTTTCAACATCTAACGCGTCTGGGTCATCTTTGACGGATGCGGTTTGATTGTTCAGACTAATGTCTAATGACAAGCAGTCGAAGTGATTTTTTTCGTTTTTATAAAATGCATAAAACGCCTCACCTACTTGCCGGACGCGTTCAATACCCGTAGTGCGTAAATCAACATTGGCCTTCATTCGGTCTCGTAGTGCTTCTACGCTGCGAATCCTTAGCGAGCGGTAAATATCTTTTTTATCTTTAAAATAAACATACAGAAGGGGGCGGCTAAAACCAGCCTTGTTGGCGATGTCATCCATTGAGGTTCTTTCGAAACCCTTCTGAAAAAATACATCTTGAGCAGCGTTAAGTAAGGTCTCGCGACGCAGTGCTTTCTCTTTATCGCTTCGTGATCTAAGTGTCATTTTGGTATTTATTGTTTTGTTTTACTAATACTAAAATATCTAAGTGTTTGATTTAAAAAGTTTTTCTAACCAAATTACAACTATAACTGTTTCTTCATTCCATTTTGACACAAAAGCAATTAACATAATGTCAATAAGTGACATGTTGTTAATTAATTTATCAGTTTAATTTGTTTGAGTACAGGAAAACATCTTATGGAAAATAGCCGCCCCGTTGTTCCACTATTTGCTTTGTTAGCGATTATCGTTATTAGCTTGTTAGTGCTGAACAAGCCCGAAAAGGTGGAAGACGTTCAGATTATCAGCGTGCGCACTGCAAAACTCAGTGATGAGCTACCTATTAAGCGTCTGCAGATATCTGGGACTACGCAGTCAGCTGAAACGGCTATTTTGCGCTTTCAGGTTGGCGGGCGCGTAACACAAAAGTCTGCTCGACTTGGCGATTCGATTGACAAAGGTGATTCAATTGCAACTCTCTATAACCCAGAACTAGAACCGATTAAGGCCACTGCCAAAGACAACCTTGCTCGATTAACTGCGCAAGCAGAACAAGCACGGCGCGACTTTAATCGCATTGATGAGCTGTATAAAGATCAGGCAGTCACTGTTGCAGAGTGGGAGAGCGCACGAACTGCGTTAAGTGCAAGTAAAAATGCGCAAGCGGCAGCAAAATCTGAATTAAACCGTGCATCGCAAGTTTCGGGTGAGCTTAACTTAGTGGCACCATTTTCTGGTTCGGTAACGGAAATCATGATTGATGTGGGTGAAGTCGTTTCTGCCGGCGCTGCGGCTGTTCGCTTATCAAATCCAGAGCTGGTGGAATTGAAAATCGCGGTCAGCGATAAGATATTGCAGCAAGTCAAATTGGGTCAAAACGTTTCTGTGGTACATGCCTTGCAACCAACAGAATCGCCAATCCAAGGTGTGGTTAGTGAGATTAGCCCGTATCGCGAGCGAGGCTCATTGCCCGAAATTATAATTAGCTTGAATGCTGAGCAAATTGGCCCAGGTGTTGCGGTTAATGCGTATATTGAAATTCAAGAGAGCAAGGGTTTAAGCATTCCCATGCGGTCAGTGCTGATGACTGGCGATAATACGGTTGCGGTGTATCGAGTGGTTGATGACACCGCGGTGTTGGTGCCAATTCGTCCACTGCGAATAGACACTCAAAGTGTGGTCATTGAGCAAGGTTTAAATGCGGGTGATGCGATTGTTGTTGAGGGTCTATCACAACTTTATGATGGCGCTAAAGTTGCAGAAGCGCCTGTGGTTCAAAGCATTGAGGGGGCTACGCTATGATCCCCCCAATGAGTGAACCTTCCGCTACGGGTGGCGCAATAGACAGCTTTATCGAAACGCTGATTAAGTATCGGCGTTTAGTTTTCAGTGTCGTTTTTCTGTTTGTTGCGGTTGGCTATTTTGCCCTTGGTTCGATGGCGCGCCAAGAAGACCCTAGTTTTCCGTACCGTGCTGGTTTGTTGAAAGTATTTTACGCGGGCGGCACACCAAGCCAGATAGAGAAACTGATCACTGAACCATTAGAAGAAGAACTCGCTCAGGTTTCAGAGATTGATAAAGTCACGTCGACATCACGAGATGACTTAGCCATTTTCAATATTGAGCTACAGGATTATGTTTACGATACCGATGCCGCTTGGGATCGAGTACAGAACGCAGTCGCGCGTGCGGAGTTACAATTTCCGCGCGGCGTAAATCGTATTGAGTTTGATGATCGGAAAATTGATATGCCTGCCGCCGTACTTAGTATTACCGGCTCCGACGATACAATTTTATTAGAAGAAGCCGCTTTGAAACTAAAACGAGCGTTGCTCGGCATGAGTGGTATTTCACGTATTGAGGTTGAAGGTGCGCCGGCTAAAGAAGTAATTGTTAAGCTGGATCAAGACACGATTAACCAGTTGGGTATCGCTCGCCAAACCATTGCCGACACTATTTCCCAGAGAAACAGAATCATTCCAGGCGGTATTGTTTCGAGCGAAGACAAAAATATTCGTTTAAACACACAATCCGATTTTGAATCGCTTGCAGAGTTAGCACAAACCACCATTATGCTACCAAGCGGCCAAAGTGTGTCGCTTGAGTCGATTGCCGAAGTCACCATGGAGCCGCGCTTACCGTTGGCAACTCAAGCGTTTCAAGATGGCAAACGAGCGGTTTCCTTAGGTGTTATCGCAGAACGCGGTCAGGTGGATATTGTTGCGTTTGGTGATGAGTTAAGAGACCGAGTAGATGCATTTAAAGGCACGGTTGCGCCTTTAACAATTGAAGAGAGCTTTTTCCAGCCAGACTACGTGCAAGACCGCTTAGATGGTTTGCGCAGTAACTTAGTCTTGAGTGTATTGGTTATTGCGGCGATCGTATTTTTTGCCATGGGCTGGCGCACCGGTATTCTAATTTCCGCAGTGTTGCCAGTTGTATCATTGATTACGCTTGGCTTATACAGTACTGGCGGTGGCGTGTTTCACCAGATGGCGGTAATTGGTATGGTGATCTCGCTCGGTATATTGATCGACAATGCCATTGTGGTGGTCGAATATATCGAAACAGCGGTTCGTAAAGGCGCAGAGATGGGCGTTGCTATTCGCGACTCTATTCGCGTAATGGCAAAACCATTACTCGCGTCAACCGGCACAACCGTTGCGGCATTTATACCATTATTATTAGCCAAGGGCGGGGTCGGTGATTTTACGCGTGCGGTTCCCACCATGGTCGTTATCGCCATGATTGTGAGCTATGTCTTATCGATACTTGTTTTACCATTGCTGGCTTTTTACTGGCTGAAGCACACCGATAAAAAACAGGGTGCCGCCTTTGATTTTACCGATGCCATTGCTGAACGTTCTTCGTCTGTTGTGGCGCAAAGCCCAAAAAAAGTATTGTTCATGGTGGGTTTGTTGGTCATGGTATCAGTTGCGATGGCACCCTTTTTGAAACAAGAGTTTTTCCCGTCGACTGATCGAGCGCAAATCGTTATTGATTTAGAACTGCCGAATAACACGCCGTTATCACTTACGTCGAAAATAAGCACAGAAATTGAAAATCGATTGCTACAAAATGATGCGGTTGATTCTATTTATCGCTACGTTGGCGGAGCCGGTTTTCGCTTTTATTACAATATGGGCGGCGCACCAAACGAATCACACATTGCTCGATTCACGATAAATACCAAATCTGAAAAAGATAATCAGTTATTAGTTGATTGGGTTCGAGATGAGTTGAAACCGAGTTATCCAGACGTAACGTTGATTCCTCAGTTATTAGGGCAGGGGCCACCACGGCCAGCGCCAATTGAAATTCGCGTTAAGCACCCAGATTTAGCAACACTGCATACCGCGTCTCAACAAGTCAAAGAATTGTTGATGGCAACGCCAGGCGTGACTGAATTGCGTAGTAATCTTGATTTAGGAACACCTGAATTAAAACTTAATATTCAAGACGGTGCGGCACTGAGTTATGGTTTGCAGCCTAACCAAGTAGCGGTAGGCGTTTTTGCTGAAAGCCGCGGCTTGGATGCCGGTCAGTTTCGTTACGATACAGATCCAGTTCCAATTCGAGTGCGATCAAGCGAAGGCCAGCGTAGCAATATAGAAGTTGTCGAAAACCAGTTTATTTACAATCAGCAGCGCGTGGGCACGCCGTTGAGTCAGTTAGCAGCGATGCAGCCCGCTTGGACACCAACCACGCTGCGCCATCATAACTATCAAAGAACCGTTTTGGTATTGTCGCAAGTTGCACCGGGTTATGCGTTTAATCAGGTTTTAGCTGAGTTTAGAAAGAAACTTGTCAATATTGATTTGCCCGACGACATCAAAATTGAATATGGCGGCGATGCTTCGGCTTCATCTCAATCAAATAGAAACATAGCCGCCGCCGCGCCTTTAGCGATTGGTTTGTTGGTGTTCTTTATGATGTTTCAATTTAATTCGTTCCGTCGGATCAGTATTGTCTTTGTATCAATCCCACTCGCTGCAGTCGGTGTGATTCCGGGGCTTGCACTCTCAGGCCAACCATTTGGGTTTCAATCTTTATTGGGTGTTATCGCCTTGATTGGGATTGTAGTGAATAATGCGATTGTACTGATTGATGTCATTGATCAAGCGCTGGACGAAGGCGCTGATATTAATCAAGCAGTTCGGATCGCGTTGCACAAAAGAACGGCGCCTATATTGTTAACTACTGCCACCACAATTTTTGGTTTATTGCCGCTTGCGCTCTCATCATCAACCTTGTGGCCACCAATGGCGTGGGCGATTATTTCAGGTTTGTTGTTATCGTCTATGCTGACATTGGTCGCGATTCCGGCGTTGTGCACATTAATGCTGGGTAAGAAGCAAAACGAAACCGCACCGATTCGCCTAACACCAAACCTGACTGCAGTATTGATTGTGCTGAGTGGTTTTTTCTTGTTGCCAATCTCAGAAAACGCACAAGCCCAGCAGCAGACTGAATCAGCTAACAACATTATTGTGGATGCCGCGTTTGTCGTTCGCAGCGTTAAAAATAACGCCGGCGTCACTGAATCAAATTACCGAGCAGATGCCGCAAAGTTTGACTACCAAGCCAGCGTTCGCAAAGCATGGGCGCCGAGCGTCACTATTGGTGGGCAATACAGCCGTCGTGACGACGCTTCAACAATTATCTTACCTGAGCCATTGGGTGAGTTAGTGGTGTCTGATGATTCAGCCTTTGTTTATGAAGCTAAGGTGAGCCAACCCCTATTTAACGCAAGCGCACAGCGTTACGATACCAAAGTAGCTTCTTTGCAGCGCGATGGTCTGCAATTGCAATCGCAGGCGACACTGCACCAGACTGCCGGCCAAGCGTTGATTCAATATTATAATTTGCTGTTACTGCAAGAAGTAAGAAGTGCCCTCATAAGTCTTGATGCCTCGTTGAGTTCACGACTGCAACGCGTACAAAAACAAGTTGATGCAGGCCGAGTATTGAAAACAGATCAACTGCAAGTGGAAGTGGCACTAAACCGAGTTAAACAGCAATTAGTCGAGAACAGTTCTGCTCAGCAGAGTTTGCAAGCAGGTCTGCGCAATAGCTTGGGGCTTGCCAGTGATACTACCTTATTGTTGAGTAAAGCCGATTTAGAAGTGCAAGACTATCGGTTTAGTCTTTTTAATGACGAACTCTCTTGCTATCAACGAGCTGACTGCAAAGCGGTTGAGTTGCAAGTACAGCGAGCACAAGTACAGGCCAAATCAATTTCAGCAAGCTATTTACCCAGTGTTAACTTAACAGTGACTGAGACACGTAGTGATGGTCAATTGTTTCTACCTGAAGATGATCGCAGCGCAATGCTTGAGTTTTCATGGGCATTGTTTTCTGGCGGCCAACGCTTGAGTAAAAAGAAAGAAGTTAAAGCGCTAGAAGCTGCGCAGAAAAGTCAGTTACGGGCTGTTCAGGAAGCGATTAAATTGCAAATTACTCAAGCTCAATCGGCACTGGCAAACGCTGAATCACAAATTAACTTGGCAGATGCATCGCTGCGGCTTGATACTGAACGACTTAGACTATCTCGCAATCGATATGAAAATGGTCTGCTTAATATCGATGAACTATTAGATGCAGAGGCCAGCCTTGCTCAATCTAAATCAGACAGTATGCGTGCAAAGCTACAAAAACTAATTGCAATAACTCAAGCGCGAGTGGCAACTGGTGAGCCGTATTTGTTGACCAATTAAGATTTACTAGAGATTGTGAACAAAATTGGTGCTGTCGGTTTGGGTGAGCTTGCGAGATGAGTGTTCGCTTGCCACTTATCATCTAGATCACTTAAATAGTTTTTTATTGCTTCAGTTTCAATGCTGCCGGCCGGATGACCCGGATAACAAAGTAATGTAATTAAACCTTGCTCAGATAGAAGTCCGAGGGCTGCATCAATTGCAGCTATGCTGCTTGAGGCTTGTGTCGTAATGCTTTTATCCGCTGGGTTTTTATTGGTACTTGGTAAATAGCCAAAGTTAAACATAGCGCAATCAATCGGCTGTTTAATATACGCGGCCATGTTTGCATGACTATCCAGAATCAGCTTTGCGTTGCTTAGTTTTAGCTCAATCAGCTTTTGTTTACTGACATCAAGTGCGCTTTGTTGAATGTCAAAAGCGATAACTTGCTCAAAGCCTAAGCCTAATAAAAAGGCGGTGTCATGGCCATTGCCACAAGTTGCATCAACGGCAAATTTTGTTGCGCGATTGCGAAAGTGTTTAGCAATCAATTCGTGCGCTTGATCGGTTATAGCCATTGACTAAGCTCATTGGGTAACGGCGTGCTATGTCGCAAATGTTCACTGAGTAATTCAGCATAATACGGAATTAGTAAACATCCTTTACTGCCAAAGCCATTAAAGCAGTAAGCATTATCTAAGTTTGTAATCGGCCCTATAAATGGTTTGCGCTGAACAGTAGTTGGCCGAATACCAACTTCATGTTTGATCAGACTCGAGGTAATTGTAGTGTGTTTGTTTAAACTTTCAATCAATTGCTGACATGAGGCTGGGGCTTTGGTGAGATCAAGATCATTCCAAACGTAAGTCGAACCAAGTTTTGCTTGTGTGCCGTGTGCGTCAGACACAAGCCAATTACCCCAACTCAACAGGGTGTTAGCTGGCATATTGGTTTTAATCGTAAGTACATCGCCTTTGGATAGTTTGAACGGCAGCTTAGTAAGCCATGGGTTATTAATGGCTTGATGGCCCTCGCAGAAAATAATTTTCTTGGCGCTTAAGTCGCCAATACATACGCCTGATTTCGTTATCTTGAGTTGTTGATAATCAACTTGTGATTGGCGGTAGGCATTTTGTTCAAGCAAGTGTGATTTAATCGTTTGTAATAGCAGCTTAGTATCAACCACTGCCGTGTGATTAACACCAGTGCAGCCAAAGCCTGTGTCCACTAAATAGCCTGCATCAATCAAGCTTTGCTCATTTGCTTCAGTTAAATAAGACTTGTATTCATTTTGGGTTTTGCGTTGTTGGTAATAATCCGCTTGGCCGGCGTTTTTGATCAATCGTGTTTGTTTTAAATCGGTGTAAATTGATAATTGATATTCTTCATTGAGTTGTTGATACGTTGCTTTAGCGATCTGAAAAAACGCTTCAAATTGATTCGTTAAATTTAAGCGGTGCCCGGTTAGCGGATTGATCAAACCCGCCGCCACTTGACTGGCACTATTGTGATGAGCATTGTCGATTACCAGTATTTTATTCCCAAGTGTGATTAAACGGTGCGCCAACAGAGACCCAGAGAGACCTTGGCCTATAATCAAATAGTCATAACGTGGGTGGTTTTGTTCAGGCAAGATGAATGTTTATGCGTAATTGGTTGTGGTAATCTTTCTTCGGAGAATAATTATAAAGACATCTAATCAAACTATGTCAAAAAACCTGCTTGCCCAACGCCGTTTTGGACCTTATTTCGGCACTCAATTTTTAGGTGCGTTTAACGATAACGTTTACCGTAATGCCTTTGCTATTCTGGTAACGTATTTCCTGGCTAAAGAAAACCAAGCAATTATTCTGAACATTGCGTTAGTGGCGTTTATTTTGCCGTACTTTTTATTTGGTGCGCTTGCTGGGCAACTCGCCGACAAATACGAAAAGTCGTGGCTTATTCGTAAAATAAAAATTGCTGAAATTATTATCATGCTGATCGGTTGCCTGACTTTATATTTGCAGCACGTACCATCCATGCTCGCAGTGCTGTTTGCGTTAGGCACACAGTCGGCATTTTTTGGCCCAATCAAATACAGCATTTTGCCGCAGCATTTAGATCATCATGAAATCATGAACGCCAATGCCTACGTTGAGTCAGGCACCTTTTTGGCGATTTTGCTTGGCACTGTGGTTGGCGGATTTTTAGCCAGTGACGTTGCGTATATAGACTATTTAATGCTCGCAATAGTGGGCTTTGCTCTGCTGGGTTGGCTATCGAGTCGAGCAATTCCAAGCGCGCCTGCTGCAGCGCCTGATTTGAAAATATCGTTGAATATTGTGACCAGTAGTTTAACGATTATCAAATCGGCGTATCAAGATAGACGTGTATTTAAATCTATATTGGCTATTTCTTGGTTTTGGTTTTTCGGTTCTGTGTTACTAACGCAATTTCCGATTTTTGCCGAGAGAATATTAAACGGTGACGCAGTCGTTGCAACTTTGTTGTTAGCAAGCTTCTCTATAGGAACATGCTTGGGTGCGTTTGCGTGTTCAATTTTCTCGCGAGGCCGTGTGGAAATTGGTTTAATTCCGTTTGGCGGTTTTGGTATGAGTTATTTTGCTTGGCAACTTAGTAATACTGCTTTCCCGGCTGTTGATGCTCTGCGGTCTGTCAGCGAGGTATTAGCCTTGCCGGGCATTTGGTCGGTTGTTTTTAATCTGACAATGACGGCGTTGTTTTCAGGTTTATTTATTGTGCCCTTATACGCGTATATTCAAACGCGCTCTGATGAAGCAGAACGTTCACGCGTGATTGCAGTTAATAACATTATCAATGCTATTTTTATGGTCTGTGCTGGTGCCATGGCGGCGGTGTTGCTACAGCTTAACTTGACTGTGTTAGATGTGTTTAAAGTTGTCGCTATGCTGAACTTGATTGTAACGATTTTAATATTCAAGAGCATATCGGAGTATTTTTTACGCTTACTCAGTTGGTTGTTGGTACGTTGCGTATACCGTATTAAACGCGAAAATTTAGAGCATATTCCTGAAGAAGGCCCGGCGCTGTTAGTCTGCAACCATGCCAGCTTTATTGACCCCGCGGTGTTGATTGCCGAACTGCCCAGACCTGCCCGATTTGTGATGTATTACGGTTTCTATGAATTACCAATCGCAGGCGCGTTATTTAGAGGCGTTAATTCGATTCCAATTGGCACGCAACGAGACCGCCCAGAAACGGTTCCGGCTGCATTTGAAGCGGTTCGAGAAACACTTGAAGCGGGCGAGATGGTGGTTATTTTCCCCGAGGGCGGAATTACCACTGATGGTGAGATTCGTAAATTTCAACCCGGCATTGAAGACATTATTAAAAAAACACCCGTGCCTGTTATCCCGTTGGCGATTCGTGGCATGTGGGGCACATGGTGGTCACGCAAGTTAGGTCGAGCAATGAAAGGTTTCCCAAAATCATTTATGAAACAACTAACGGTCGTCGCTGGCGCTGCCGTTGCACCAGAAGACATGACGCGCACACTAATGTACGAAAAAGTTAAAAATTTAAGAGGTCCACTCAGTGAGCAGTAGTATGACAAAGAAAAAGCAAAGTGAAACGCGAATTCGTTGTCAATGGTGCACAGGCGATGAGCTTTATGAGCAATATCATGATGAAGAATGGGGCACACCAGAATACGATGATGTTGCCTTATTTGAAATGCTTAACTTAGAAGGCGCGCAGGCGGGTTTAAGTTGGATTACTGTGTTAAAAAAGCGCGAACACTATCGTAAAGTGTTTGACGGTTTTAATCCTAAGAAAATAGCCAAGTATGATCAAGCAAAGCGCGAACAGTTATTAGCCGACCCAGGTATTATTCGTAATAAGCTGAAAGTGAATGCGTTTATTGTAAATGCGCAATTATTTTTAGAGATGCAGGCAGAGGCTAAAAAGGGCAATGGCACAAGTTTCTCAGAATTTTTATGGTCCTTTGTTGATGGTAAACCGATTGTTAATAATCCAAAGACATTGAAAGACGTACCGGCCAATACACCTGAATCCGACGCGATGAGCAAAGCACTTAAAAAGCGTGGCTTTAAGTTTGTTGGCAGTACAATTTGCTACGCCTTTATGCAGGCAACGGGCATGGTTGATGATCATACGGTGGACTGCTTTCGACGTAACTAGCTTAAATCTGGTCCAGAGCTCATTTTTTAATCCGAACGGCTTCATAGTTCCCAGCATCACAAGCCTGTAGAATTTCAGCGCAGGTTTGATCAAGTTCTTCTAGCTCAGTACCTTTAACAACAAAGATAACTCGGTAGTCACTAATTGTTGAATCGCTGTCTTGTGGATAACTGCCAATATCCACATTTGGATGTTGGTTTTGAATTGTTTCTAAGGCTGCGGCAATCTCACCTTCGCCAACATTAGCATGAACATAGGCGTTGTGAATCTCTAAACCTGTTTTTAGGTGCGAAATAATACCATCAAGCATGATGCGCATGATTCTCGGTACACCCGCCATCACAAAGACATTTTCAATCCGGTAGCCAGGAATAATCGAGCTATCAGCTCTAATCATTTCAGCACCTTCCGGTGCATGCGCCATGCGTTGCGCGGCGGGCGTAAACTCAATGCCTTTGCTATCCAAATAAGATTGAATGGTGTCGAACACATCTTGTACGACCACGTTTTTAACCCCAAAGGCCGCTGCGATTGAATCAGAGGTGATGTCGTCATGCGTTGGGCCAATTCCGCCAGTCGTAAAAACATAATCGTATTTGGCGCGCAGTGTGTTCACCGCATCAACAATCTCTGCTTCGATATCTGGAATAATGCGAGTTTCACGAACTCGAATACCGCGTTGCTCGAGTGTAATAGCAATATGCGCTAAGTTTTTGTCTTGAATGCTGCCAGAAAGTAATTCGTTACCGATTAACAATACGGCGGCGGTTAGGGTATTTTGCATAATCAATACTACTTATTTAATTAAGGTTAGTGCGTTGTTTGATGTGGCGCTCGCTACGTCTTGCGCATTCATTTGTTTTATTTGCGCAATCGCTTTTAATACATAGCGAATATATTCAGGGCTGTTTCGCTCACCTTTGTGTTGTGCCACGGTCATGTCGGGTGAGTCGGTTTCTAACACAATACTATCTATAGGTAACTGCTTGACCAATGCGCGTAATTTGCTGGATCGCTCGAACGTCAGCATGCCACCAAAGCCAAGAAAAAAGCCCAGCTCAATGTATTTGTAAGCTTGTTGAATACTGCCATTAAAAGCATGAATAATGCCACCTTTAACGCGATGTTCTGTGAGTATCTTTAGGCATTCATCATGCGCTTTTCGGTTGTGAATAATCACCGGCAGCTGGTGGCGCTTTGCTATAATCAATTGCTTAGTAAAAAACGCAATTTGTTTTTCTTTTTGTGCCTGTAGTTCTTTGCTGAAAAAATCGAGACCAATTTCGCCAATAGCAATTGGCTTGTGTTGTGCGACTTGTTCATCAAGC
Organism: uncultured Gammaproteobacteria bacterium; assembly: GCA_964578035.1. Classification (GTDB taxonomy): domain Bacteria; phylum Pseudomonadota; class Gammaproteobacteria; order Arenicellales; family Arenicellaceae; genus Arenicella. The sequence goes on along the minus strand of CAZOBR010000001.1, from coordinate 23,022 downwards.
TCAGTTAAATGCTGTGGTTGGTGCTGGTCAATGAATACTGGGTGCAAGCCCAGTGCTAACTCGCAACAAGCATAGCGTTGGCAAACCTTGATTGTTTGAGGCCATGTTTGTTGGGTAACCGCTGGAACAAAAATATGTTTTACACCAACAGCACTGGCGCGTTGCATCAGTTCAGCACGATCCTCTGCAAAGTCATCAAAGTCGATGTGTGCATGAGTATCAACAAGTAGTGGAGTATCAGCCGTTGTCATAGTAAATGAGTTTACCTTATCTTTATGTCTGAAGAGTCGATTAACGTCATCAATCATGCGCGCCGATTTGGTGGCATAGCCCGCATCTACGGAGATGCGGGTTTGGCGATGCTTAAGCAATCACATGTTTGTGTGATTGGTATTGGTGGTGTGGGTTCGTGGGTGGCCGAAAGTTTAGCTCGCAGTGCGGTTGGTGCAATTACATTAATTGACATGGATATTGTTAATGAGTCGAACATCAATCGCCAATTACTCGCGAGCAGTGACACCGTCGGTCGCGACAAAGTGCAGGTAATGCAAGAACGCATAATGAGTATTAACCCCGATTGCCAAGTCACAGTCATTGATGATTTTATTAACAAAGATAATCTGTCGGGTTATTTAAAGTCAGAGCATGATTACGTGATTGACTGCATCGATGATTTTCGCACTAAAGCAGCGCTAATTTCGCATTGCAAACGCCAAAGGATCAGGTTGCTCACCGTTGGTGGCGCTGGCGGCCAAGCTGATCCGAGTAAAGTGCGCCTGAGTGATTTAAGTAACACACAGCACGATGCGCTATTAGCAAAAACGCGTAAATTGTTGCGCCAAGATTATGGCTTTGCGCGCAATCCGAAACGCACCTTTGGTGTTCCGTGCGTGTATTCAGATGAGCAAGCCATGTACCCAGATGGTTCCGGCGGTTTAAGTCCGCAGCGGCCTTCGCCAGAGTTGGCTGATGGTACTCGAAGCAATGCGTTGAATTGCGCAGGTGGTGTGGGCTCAATCACGCACGTTACGGCCACGTTTGCATTTTTTGCCACAGCACATGCTTTAAAGGAGCTAGCTCAATGTTAAAGCCCGTGTCCGAAGTGTCTAGTACCACGAATGCAAAGAGTACAAGTATTGTACTCAGCACATTGAACGCGCGGTATATACACAGCGCCTTTGGTTTGCGTTATCTAAAAGCCAATTTGGGTGATTTGTCTGATGAGTGCGTGATTGAAGAATTTACGCTTGAATCAAGACCCGAAGACATTGTTGAAACATTGTTGATACACCAACCAAAAGTGGTTGGTTTTGGTGTGTATATTTGGAATGTCGTGCAAACCGAAAAAGTGGTGGCCTTATTAAAAACCGTTGCGCCCGACATTATTGTTGTTTTGGGTGGGCCAGAAGTCAGCTATGAAAATGACGATCAACACATTGTTGCGTTGAGCGACTATGTGATTACTGGCTGGGGCGAGGTCAGTTTTCGAGAGTTAATGTGTGCGATTTTGCTGGATGACACAAATGGGAAACAGTCTGAAAAAATCATTGCAGGATTACAGCCCAAGCTCGATCAAATTCACATGCCATATCAGCTTTATACCGATGTCGATATTAAGAATCGAGTGCTGTATGTAGAAGCATCAAGAGGTTGTCCGTTTAAGTGCGAATTCTGTTTGTCTGCTTTAGATAAAACAGCCTGGCCATTTGATTTGGATTTGTTCTTGGCACAAATGGATGAACTATATCAACGCGGTGCGCGACATTTTAAGTTTGTGGATCGTACCTTTAATTTAAAAATTAAGAACAGTCTGAAAATTTTAGAGTTCTTTTTAGAGCGCATGGCACCAGACTTATTTTTGCACTTTGAAGTTGTGCCAGATCATTTGCCGGATGAGCTTAAAGACATGATTGCAAAATTTCCTGCAGGCAGTTTACAGTTTGAAATTGGTATTCAAACGTTCAACCCAGATGTGCAAGCGCGTATTAGCCGCCGCCAAGATAATCAAAAAGCAAAAGACAATTTAGTTTGGATTCGCGACAACACTGAGGCGTATATACACGCCGACCTTATTTTTGGCTTACCGAGTGAAACCATCGACAGTTTTGCGCAAAGTTTTAATGACTTATACCAATTAAAACCGCACGAAATACAAGTAGGTATTTTAAAGCGTTTAAAAGGATCGCCAATTATTCGCCACACACAAGAACATAAACTGGTGTTTAACCCCAATCCGCCGTTTAGTATTTTATCCAGTGATGTGATTGATTATCAGTCGGTGCAAAAGATTAATCGCTTTGCTCGATATTGGGACTTGATTGGTAACTCAGGCCGATTTAAAAACACCTTAGGTTTATTGTTAGGTGAGCAACCATTTAATTCTTTTGCTGTACTGACCGATAGTCTATTTGCGCGCAGTGCGCAAACGCACAAAATTTCCTTACTGCGTTTGTATGATTTTGTATTCGATATTGGTATTGAAGACTTGCAGCTTGAAGCAACAATATTGCGAAATGCCATTGATGCTGATTTTAAGCAATCGGGCTTGAAATCAATTCCTGTTTGTTTGCGGCAACATGGTTCTAAACAAAAAAGTACTAAACAAAACAACGGGTCTAACCCACAACTAACCGTCAGCCGTAATAGCCGTCAATCCAGGCACTAAGTGATTAATGACTGTTTAATGGACTTATAATCTTCTGCGCCAAATTAACCACCAAAGAAACACGCTTATAATAGCCGCCAATACCAGCAAAGTGTAAACCCAAGTCAGCCAGACAGGTTGGTATTCAAAGCTTAGTTGATAGTCACGCGGTTCAGGTAAATAAATACTTCGCGCATTGGTGTTTGCGCGCTCAATCAGCATTTTTGTTTTGCTGCCATTAGCCGAATCATAAGCTTGCCAGCCAGGATAATATGAGTCATTTAGTAGCACTAATGCCGGCCCTTTAACGGATGCTAGCTCTAGCGTGGTGCGGTCATCGCGTGTAATCGGTATTCGGGCAAATTTATTTTGATAGGTTTCACAATCAACAGACTTAGTCGGCGAATCATAAGGGAAGACTACGTGACCTTTTATTACGGTATTATCAGCGCGGTAAAATTCCATCTCATCTTTTTGTGTGCTTGATGGCTGACATCCTTTGGCTATATACGCTCTTGGCAGCGCGTCTGCATTAAACATAAACGAACGAGTCTTATCGTTGCTTGATGCCAAGTGAATGAATTTCTCCCCAGCAATGGCAATCGGATGGTCTCGGTCAAGCTTCAGAGAAATACCTTGTGCATCGTCGTATTGACGTTTTGCAGGATCAACAAGACGCGGTGTAATGATGTATTCGCTTGCAGTTAACCAAGCGGATGGCACCCGAATGCGCCAGTGCGTTGTAATAGGGTGTCGGCCTTCTATTGCATCTCTAACTTGCAAGCCTTTCATGTTCGCCTGTATCCAAAACGATTCTTGCGGATTATCGCTTACATCGTCTGTATCACGACTAACACTCGTAAAATACAGCCACACTTCGGTGTTTGAAGGCTGTGCAAAAGCACCATTGATACTGCCTTCAAAATAAAAAGGGTTCGCCAATGGCTTTGGGCTAGGGTTCCAATTTAAAATAGTCGCGTTTAATAAAGGTTCAGATGAATGATTCTGCCAATCGGGCTCGCTAATCGCGGTTGAATGAACCTCGCTAATGTTCGCAGACATCGCATCGTAAGACCATGTTGAGCGCGGGTTGACTAATGCGGAGTATCCACCATATCGAGTCGCAAATAGAGACAGCCTTAGCTGACGTAACTGAGCAGGCATAATCGCCGATGCGCCGTTATCAGCCGTGGCTAAACCCAGACCAACAAAGTCCCCACTTTTATTTGTTCCACGTAGCTCATGTTGAGGAATTGGTGCATTTTTAAAAGCGGTATCGAGTGCATCACCTACCGCGATATCTGCGTCCATATAAGCGGCTTCTAATTGTCTGAAATTTTTTGGTAACGTTTGGTTCAGTTCAATAATGGTTGCGACCAAGATTGCGATTATCAATAAAACCGCTGGCACGCCCAATTGGGTGCTTTTATTTACTGTTACGCACTGAAAGACAATTAAAACGAGACCGCCAAGCAAAAATATTTGTATTGCCGAATTACCAGTTTTGGAAAAAACGGAAGACCATAATTCAGTCGTAGGTGCTTGATGAAAATACGAAAAAACAATTGAACACAATAATAGGGTTGTGAAAAACGCGATAAAGCTAATCACTAACTTACGTGTTTTGTTTGAATCACTATTAATCAATAACTCATTAAAACCAACCGCTGATAGGTAAGCACTGCCTAAGAAAAAGATTGGTGAAAAGTACAATGGAAAATGGCTTTGGCCGAGTACGGGAATGACTGCAAACACTTTGACCACAAGCTCAGACCACCCAAATGCTTTTAACACAAACAACAGCATGCAAAAGATCAGCATGATGCTGATGCCGTTTTGAATATTTGTGTTACTGCGTTTTACGAAATTCAAAATAACCGCAACCAAGCCATGTATGGCAAAAAACAAACCAAACAGGCCGACTGAAAATACTGTGTAATCTTGTTGTTTGGCGGTTGGCCAGAACGCTGATAATTGTGCTAACCAATACGGAACTACCTGTTCACTCGTGTAGGTGCCAGCGCTGTAATCGGAGCGATGGTCTAAGGTGCCGCTGTATTGAATATATTCAAGCAATGGAATAAATTGAATCGCACCCAACGAAAAGCCAATAATGTGGCAGACGATAATTAATAAAACTATTTTGCCAATTCTTGCTTGTATCACCGGCCAGTTAGATATGCAAAAACCTAAGTAAATGAATACCACAAAAATCGCTGACATTGCTGACGCTTCAGGGAAGCCGGTGGTGATCATTGCGAAGACTGAAATGATTAAACCAACTGAGATTAGTGTTTGCTCGCGAGCTGTATCAACCAAACTAATACGGCATAGAAAATAGAGATACCAAATCCCAGCTAAAAAGCCATTGGTCCATGGGTGATTCATCCATCGCGCAACATTGATATTAAAGCCAACCAATAATGCGCAAAAAGCACTTGCGGCTGGCGATAGTTTGAACACTTTGCGAGAAATTAAATACATCCCGAGAGAGATTAGAATAATCCGCGCAATTGGCATCACTGACCAATACAATAAATCAGGAATACCGATTAACGCCAAGTTAAGCGGAAACAGTGGTGCGCCTTGGATCGCGTTGCCAAGCAAAGGTTGCCCCATACCTCGCAAGTTTGACCACAAAATATTACCGTGTTCTAAAAGCTCATACCGAAACTCACGAAACTCAGGTATGTAGACACTCCAGCTAACAGTTGGGTCTTTAAGCGTGAAGTTGTCAGCATACATTGGCGCTTCTGCTAGAAAAAAAAGATCTGGGTAGATCAGCGCAAAGCACGTAACAAAAAATAGAAAGGCGATGATTTTTTCGTGTTGGCGCAAAAACATATTAAATTTCTAGAAAGTTAGCGGGAAATACAGACGTTGCTGAACAAAGAATTTTAACAGTATTGCGCATGAGCGACTATTATTACGCGGCTATTAAACAGTTGTTGAGATCTTATAAAAAGCGACGTCGGTACAAGACCATCCTTTAAATCGATAAAATAATATCAGCTTTTACGCTATACGGTTTTAATTCGTGGCTTACAACAGGCATAATCGCAACCACAATTCACACGTCGGTTCATGGTTTTGTGAGTAAAACGGCGTACATATATTAAAGAGCAATGATTAAACAGAATTCGGTAGTGACAATGCACTACCAACTCAAAGATGCCGCTGGCGAAATTCTTGATAGTTCAGAAGGTGCTGAACCATTAACCTATTTGCAAGGTGCCAATAACATTATTGTTGGGCTTGAAGAAGAGTTAGCCGGTAAAGCCGTTGGCGACGAGGTAAAAGCTGTGATTGCACCAGAAAAAGGCTATGGTCCAGTTGTTGATGCCTTGATTCAAACGGTACCAAAAGAAGCCTTTGGTGATGAGATTGATAAAATTGAAGTTGGTATGCGTTTTCAAGCAGAAACTGAGCAAGGCCCGGTTCCTGTTGTGGTAACCGCAATGGACGCTGGAACAGTTACAGTGGATGGTAACCATCCACTTGCGGGTAAAGAGTTACATTTTGATGTGACGGTGACCGATGTACGCGACGCTTCGCAAGAAGAAATTGACCACGGACACGTGCATGGCCCAGGTGGTCACCAGCACTAAGTTGCTTTTATAAATAAATTAGAAATAAAAAACGCAGCCTTTGAGCTGCGTTTTTTGTTAAAGCCAACCTTTGTTTTTATACCAATCGGTTAACTCGTCTATGCCGCGTTGGTTTGAATATTGATATTCAAAGCCGGTATGCTCGCGCGATTTGCTGGTATCAAACGAGCGGTCTTTAGTAAAAAACGCGACACGTCGTCGATAAATTGGTGGCTCAATACCCAATGGTTTACAAATAAATTCGCAGATATCGCCCAAGATAAAAAACGGGGTAACTGGCAATCGCAAAAAGCGCGGCGTTTTACCTAAGCGCACACTGATTGTACGTACCATATCTTGTGTTGATATTGGGTCGTTATAGCCGCAAATATAGGTTTCACCTTGGCTGCGCTCATGCGTTGCCGCCGTGATGCAAAAATTGACTAAGTCATTTACGTGCACTAAGTGATACAAGCCTTTTGAACCAAATCCTAGTAGAGGGCAAATTGGCAATTTTGCCAGTTTAAATACTTTAAGGAGGCGCCGATCACCAGGGCCATAAATGGCGGCGGGTCTAACCACCGTTATCGGCAATGGGTTATTTTTAGCAAAGTCTGTTATCCATTCTTCGGCTTCAACTTTGGTGTTTTGATACTCATCACCTGGTGCAAATCGATAATGTTCATCCGCGGGCGGCTTATCAATATGCCCATGCACGCCAACTGTTGAAGTGTGTAAAAATCGTTTTAAGCCTGCGCTTTGCAGCGCGTATTTAGCAAGCAGCTGGGTGCTTTGCACGTGTACCTTCCAATAAATATCGTCACTGATTTTAGCTTCACGATAGGCCGCCGCCATATGAAAAACATATGTTACATCGGCGCAGGCGTTGGCAATGACTGCTTCGTCGTAAACTTCGCCAATAAACCATTCTATGTTTAAATCACTTAAGGCATCACGATTTGAACTAGCGCGAGCAATTGCCCGCACGTTTGCGCCCGTGTCACATAATGCGCGGACTAAATGACTGCCAGTAAAGCCGGTGGCGCCGGTGATCAGAATAATGTCGTTATTATTGATCATTTAAAGCAATGCGGTACGATATTACACTTTATTCTTATGCGGCTATTTTTAAACGGTAGGCGTTGCCGTGTTTGCAGAACTTCCATAAGTGCTCAATGCTGTATCCAGGTCGTGCTTCTAAGTATTCAGACATGGCTTTTTGTTGGCCTAAGTCTTCTGATTCCCCAAAACTAAACCAATCGTCGAACAATAGAATTGTTCCGTCTTGAAGGTAATCGTCCATCCATGTCAGTGCCTCAGTGGTTGATGAATATAGGTCGCAATCAAGTAAAACAACAGAAGCGGGATTGAAATTGTGTTGTTGTTTTAATTCTGATGTGAGTGATTCGTCGTAAAAGCCTTTAACTAACACCGTACGGCTCATATCCATGCCGTTTTCAGTTAGGTTTTTTTCAACACCTTCTTTTGAGCAGGCAAATTGACCTTTAAAGAAACGTCCGTCTGCTTCATCTATGCCTTCGGCCTCTGGTAACCCCTCAAATGAATCAAAACCATAATAGTTGATGGTATCAATGCCTAGTTTTTTAGTGTGTTCGAATGCTTTTAAAAATGAATAACCTCTGAATAAACCAAATTCATAATAGTCACCCAATGGTAAAGACTGTTCTTTGATAGCTAGCTCGAATGCTTTACGAATCGCCTCTGGCGTTTCAGGACTCAGAGTAAGAAATGAACTGTTAAATCGATGATAAACTTTTGAGCCAAATTTAAATAATGGTGGATAATTAATTAAGATTTTCTCGATTTTTTTCTTAAAATTCATAATAGGCATATCTGGATTGATAGGTGAGGACTGATTCTAGTTACTAATTGACTCATGAACAAGCCCAGACATCGTATTGTTGTTTCATTATTTAGGGCGCGATTACTGCAGTTGCCGTTTATATTAATATAAACTCGTCTAGGTATAGATAATTAAAAATATATTATGAAAAAATCATCAGGTTCAACGCCTAACCTTCATCAGCAGCTTAATGACCAGAGTCAGTCAGCATTTACGCGTTACCAAAACTTAGCGCTTGGTACTGACAGCGCATGGTATCTGATTAAATATGAGTTGGTCATGCTGTTATGTTCATGGGTGCCCGGAGCATTAGGTTTGGTGCTGCGTAAGTTTTTATATCCAACGGTTTTAGCTGAGGTTGGCCGTAATGTTATTTTTGGCAAAGGAGTCACAATTCGTCATGGTCTTAAAATATCGATAAGTGATAATGTTGTAATTGATGATGACGTGGTATTAGACGCGAAAGGCGATACCAATTCTGGTATTTCCATAGGCGAGAACACGATTGTTAGTCGAGGTGTTGTGCTGTCCTGCAAAGACGATAACATCACAATTGGGGCAAATGGTACTGTCGGCATTAACACGATTGTTCATGGAATGTTGGGTAGCCCCGTCGTGATTGGCGATTGCGTTCTTATTGGTGCATTTTGTTATTTTATTGGCGGTGGCCCCTATGTCACTGATGATTTAGATTTGCCGTTTAAAGAACAGGGCACCCTACCCCAAGGAGGTATTCAGGTCGCCGATAATGTTTGGTTTGGGAGTAATGTACAAATACTCGATGGCAGCAACATTGGTACAGGTTCAATTGTTGGTGCGAGCACGGTCGTTAATAAAGATGTAGAAGCATTTGATGTTGTTGCCGGCGCGCCGATGAAAGTGATCAAGTCTCGTAAGGATGAGACTAAGTAAACTAAGCGATTAGTAACCTTGTAATGCCTAAATATGTTGAAAAATAATTTGTTTCGCATTGTACTTTCGATCAGTTCGTCTTTACTGATTTTGGCTCTTTTGGTGGATCTGCTTGGTGTGTCTTTAGATGACCAGCAGCGCCCAAGCGTCATCGCCGCTCTGCAGAACACCTCCGCTGCAATGGTGTTTGGTTATCTGTTTTTTTATCTGGTTACCTTATTTATTCGTGCCTATCGTTATCAAATATTGATTCGTGTGAGTGGCGAAGAAAACGTACCCAACATGCGTCAAATGGCGTTGGTGACAGGCATTCGCAACATGATGGTAGACATGCTTCCGGCGCGACTTGGTGAGCTAGGCTATGTTGGTTTACTTAATCGTGGTTATGGCGTTAAGTTACAAAACTGTGTGAGCTCATTAACGCTTAGCGTTGCGCTCGATTTTATTGCTCTGTTAGTTGTTGTAATCGTGATTGTGCTCAAGCAATTTATGGGCGTTGGTATACAAGGCTGGGCGATTGGTGGTTTTATATCAGCCTTAATACTTTCCTTGGTGGCGCTGTTTGGTTTGTTTGCGATTATTCCGTGGTTCACTCGACTCGTATCTGAAAAAACCAATTGGGCCGAAGGCGACTCATTATTCGCCAAGGCCGTAAAACTGCTCGACGATTTCAATACCAGTTTGCAAACCGCGCGTCGCTCTGACAAGTTGATGTCATTGTTGGGTTTGTCTGTCGTTATTCGTTTTTTAAAATATTTTAGTTTTTATATTTTATTTGTTGGCGTTGCTTTACCTAATTTCCCAAGCTTGGCGGCTTTACCTGTTGAGCAAGTGGTCAGTGCATTAATCGGCGGTGAAATTGGTGCCAGCTTACCTATACCAACCTTTATGAGTTTCGGTGCCTATGAAGCTGGCACAGCCTTGGTATTTCAGTTGCTGGGTGTAGCAAATCAAGCCGAAGCCTTTATCACCATGTTGTGTGTGCATATATGGAGTCAATTAGTGGAATATATTCTTGGTGCAATATTGCTGTGCGTATTTATCTTGTTGCGTAACAAAAGAAACGCAAGTAGCGAAACAGTGGCTGCAAAGCCGCAATCAACCATTGTCAAACTTGCTACCACAGGTTTAGCAGGGCTTGTATTATTGGGCGGTTCGTTCTTTTTGGCGTTTCAATTATGGGCGGCAAGTAAACTCGGTGCGTTAAGTGCGCCAAACGCGGGTGGCATCGCAGACAATGTTGAAGACTGGCGAGAACTGTCAAAAAAGCATGTCAGTTCATTGAATGGCTTTGTTGTTTTTAGCTCTAACCGAGATGGCAATCACGACATTTTTAAACTTAACTTAGCGGATTACCAATTAAGCAAGTTAACTGAGCACCCGCATACAGAAACCTATCCGCGCATCTCACCCGACGGCAAGCGACTGGTTTTTGCACGCGCACATCAAACATGGGTATCGCAACGCAACGTCGTCGCATGGGGTATTTATGTACTTGATCTAAACACTATGCAAGAAATCAAAGTGGGCGAAAACGGTACTGCCCCGCACTGGTTAGATAACAAAGAAATAACCTACGTCAAAGAAGCAACTAAAATGATGAAGGTAAATGTTGATTCTGGCGTTAGCACCGTTGCCTATGAAACTGGCGTTAATAATAATATGCCTAAAGGCTCAAAAATTTATAATGCCAAATTAAACCCAAAAACAGGTCAGCTAGTATTCACAGCGCGTCAAAGCGCGATTGGTTCAAATACCGGCCACTGGGGTACAGCTATCGATATTAATGGTGCACAAAAAGGGGTAATGAATGGCTGTGAACTGACTTGGGATAGCAAGGGTAATAGCCTTTATCAGGTCGACCCAGCGCAAGACGGCCTGCGCATCGTGCGTGTAGACCCTAAAACCCTAGAACCAACCATTGTGGTCAACTTAGTTGACGAATTTAACCACGAGTACTGGCCCAAAGAATCAACAGACGGCGGCTACCTAGTATTCGGCGCCAGTCGTGGCCCGAAAGACCACGAACACGACACCAAAGATTATGAAATCTTCTTATGGAAGCTAGGCTCTGACCCTTCAAAAGCAACACGCTTAACTTTTCATACAGGTAACGACAATTGGCCAGATGCTTATATTGAATAAAGTAAGCTTTATCTGATTAAAAGCGGACAAAGGAATGATTAAGAACCTCTTATTTGTCTGTAGCGAAAACCGCCTTAGGAGTCCAACTGCTGAAACGATATTCTGGGAGCACCCTCGGGTTAACGCAATCAGTGCAGGTACAAATAGTGATGCTGAAACAACTGTGACTGGCGATTTAATTGAGTGGGCGGATGCAATTTTGGTAATGGAAAAATCTCATAAGAATAAAATTTCTAAGAAATTTAAAGATCTATTAAAAGGTAAAAAATTAGCAGTGCTGGATATTCCAGATAACTATGAATATATGGACCAAGAGCTAATTGAAATATTGAAAAACAAAGTACCAAGGTATGTTCAGCTTTAAACTATATGGCACATGAATTTCAATCAGCGCGACTAGAGTATCGGCAAATCGAAAAACAGGATTGGACGTTCTTTTATCGGCTTTATTCAAACCCCATAGTAATGGGGTTTATATCTGAAATTGAAGCTGAGTCTGTGATTTATGAAAAATTCGAATCTAGAGTTTCAAAATGGAATAATGATTCAAGTGAATGGTTGAGTATTATTATCCTGCTGAAAGAATCGCACTGTCCGATAGGCATTACTGGATTTAAATTTGATCAAACTGATGGTTTTGCTGAACTAGGTTATATGTTCTCCGAAGATGCTTGGGGTAACGGTTTTGCAAAAGAATCGTTAGCTGCGATTTTAGACTATTCTCAAAATGCTCTTGATGTCACTAGGTTTAAAGCAACGGTTACAGACGGGAATATTGGTTCTGAGAAATTACTTTTGAAAAATGGTTTTACAAAAGAGAAAAACATTAAAGATGCTATTTTCTTAAAGGGAAAATGGCATGATGATTTGATTTATAAATATGTTGTGTAAGCACACATATAAACTATTTAAGAGCATTGCACTCATTTTGAACAAAACCTGAAATATCACCCATATGGGGGAGTTCCATGCCCCTCTTTTTGATCTATAGTTTTATTTCCTCGTAGAGGAATGAGTCAAAAAGAGGGAGCACATTCAATTTTTTGGATGCCCCCTATGGATGGGGACTTTGACTTATCCTTTTATGTATTCTTACTTGTCAACTGGCTAGTTGATTGTGATTGACTCAATAACCACATCTTCTACTGGCACATCGCCGTGATGCCCTTTCTGACCTGTACGAACACCTTCAATTTTATCGACCACATCTTCGCCGCTGGTTACCTTGGCAAATACGGCATAGCCCCATCCGCGAGATGTTTCGCTTGAGAAATTAAGAAAATCGTTGTCTTTGGTGTTAATGAAAAACTGTGAAGTGGCTGAATGCGGATCATTGGTGCGAGCCATCGCGAGTGTGTATTTGTCATTCACTAAACCGTTATTCGCTTCGTTTGGAATCGGTGCGCTGACCGCTTTTTGATCCATGCCTGCTGCGAAACCGCCGCCTTGAATCATGAAGTTTTTGATGACACGGTGAAAAATTGTGCCGTCGTAATGACCAGATTCGGCGTATTTAATGAAGTTTGCAACCGTCACGGGTGCTTTTTCTTCGTTCAATTCAATTTCGATATCACCGAAGTTAGTTTTAATTGTTGCCATTTTAATTGCGCTCTCTTGTGCAGTTGAGTTGGTTGATTTTGTCTCGCCGTTGCTCTGCGCGACTGCGATAGATGTTAGTAGGCTGAACATAACAGTGATCAGCCTACTGATAAAGCGTGTGCGTGTTGGTTTTAGAATGGAATAGGTCATAAATTTACCTTAATGAAAAGCTGAATGGTTAAATCTGAATTAATTCTTGGTCGGTAATAATAGCATCCAATGGTACATCCCAGGGCTGCCGTGATAATTCGGTAACTTCTTGCAGAGCGTGTGCTAAACCGATTAACAACGGGCGTTTTACACAGGTTTGGTTTAAGCGAAAACTCAGTGCACGATCATAAAAACCGGCGCCCATACCCATTCTGTTACCTGATCGATCAAATGCAACCAATGGAACCAACACCACATCAACGCCTCTTAAGTCGGTAGGTGTGCCAGTCCCTGCAGGTTCCCATATGCCATAGCGGTTTTTTAGTTTGGTTTGCGCGGCTGGGTAGAAGCGCATGGTGCTGTGTAAAAAGCTATTAATTCTAGGGAGTAATAAGGCTTGATAGCTCAGTTGCGCTATCAGGGGATCAGTTGATATTTCGCCTTGAAATGCTTGATAGCTGGCTATTTTCTTTGCCTGTATAAGTGGCGTATAGCCCAATGCATTTTTTGCCAATTGGCGTGCGGCAATAGCTTGTTGTTGGGGCGTTAGCGCAGCACGTTTGCGGCGTAGGCTGAGTCGCAATTGTGTTGGACTGCTGGTTGCCGATTGGGCTGAATGAGTATCTAAGTTTTCAGCCATGATGCTCTGCGCGGTTTTAAAGAAAATAAAAAGTGACGTTACCCATATGTGCCGTACTGCTCTTGGTGCCTTGAACCAATGGTTCAAGTGGGCATCTATACATCGTATCAGGCTCGTAATTGGTAATAGATTAACTACTACTGAATTGCGCTCACAACAACCATGTGGTCTGACACCCGGAGTAAAATACTAGGTTCTAAGGGATTTGAAGTGCTTACTAACACCACAGGCAACGCCTTGGTTAATTATAGCAGTGTGGAGATTGATTGCGGTGAAATTTCTGTAAGCCGGTATTAATAATTATCTGACTTAAGAATTATAGCGCCCCGTTACTAAATATTTTCTACATCATGTAGAACTGAATCAATTCGTTCTTGCAGCGACGCAAGCTTCTCGGCAACACGCTCTTGTCCAACTGTTGATTTTTGCAATTTTAATAAGTCATTGGTGATATTCAAAGCAGCCATAATTGCGCACCGCTCTGCGCCAATAATTTTGCCGGTCTTTTGAATTTCTTTCATGTTCCTATCGAGATATCGCGACGCCTCCATTAAATCGTCTTGCTCATGTGGTGGGCAGGCAACCGAAAACTCGCGCCCCATAATAGAGATATTGATACCTTTGCTAGACATGTTTGTATATTTTTAGAGGTGTTTTTATTATTGATCTTCAAGCGTGCGCAGTTTTTCAACTATCTTTTCCAGACGCGAGCAAGCGAGTCTGTTTTTTTCTTTAAGCTGCGTTTTTTCCGCCAACAGTTCGCCTTGCTCATTTTTCAGAGACCGGTTTTCAGTGCTTAGACGTTTGCACTCACCGATGAGTGTTTCGACACGCTGTTCAAGACTGAGGACATTAGCTTCCATGGAGGTTCACCCTTAGTTAATTTCGTTAATAGTAAAGCTTGGCCTAGGATTGCGTCAACATAACAAGCGCTTTAATTTGTCGACTTTGAGCCGCAAGTGGCACGTCTTCGGTTAGAATACGCCATTATACCAACACACATTACGATTATGACTCAAGCCGTTTACAACTCAACTGACCGTTACACGCAAATTGAATCCACGCTTGCCCTTGCCGACATTGAATTATCGCCAAGCGAACTGCATGGCACTATAGTGGGCGCGGTAGCCAATCATTTAAAGTCGGGCCAAACGCCTGACTTGCTAAAATTGATTGAACCGCAGGCCGATGCCAACAATGGTCGTTTTAGTCAACTGAATGAATTGTTGTATGACCTGTATCGCGAGTACAGCGAGTACTTATTTGAAGGCAAAGAAGGCTACGATTTGTTATTGCCGGGCGATGATGAAAGCATTGTTACGCGTGTTGATGGTATTGCCGGTTGGAGCAAGGGGTATTTGCTCGGCCTTCTATACAATAATGCGTTTAGCATTGATCAATTACCCGAAAGTGGTGCTGAAATCGTACGCGACATGATGGAAATTGCTGAAGCTGCTGCGGGCGCAGACGATGAAACCGAAGAAGATTTTGCCTTAGCTGAATTACACGAATATTTAAAAGTTGGCTCTCAGCTTATTTTTGAATTTATTTACTCAGAACGTTCTACCGAAGCATCCACAACCAAACACTAGTTAAAGGCAATTAATTATTATGAGTAAAAATGTTTACCAGCGTCGGCGTAATGAGTTAATCAACCAAATTAGTGATAATGACATCGTTATTGTGCCGACGGCACGAGTGAAGTCACGCAATGGCGATGTTGATTTTCAGTTTCGACCCGACAGTGATTTTTATTACCTAACCGGTTTTGCTGAACCAGAAGCCGTTGCGGTGATTATTCCGGGTCGTGAGCGCGGTGAGTTTATTATTTTCTGTCGAGAAAAAGATCCTCTGCGTGAAATGTGGGATGGCCGACGCGCTGGCCTAGAAGGCGTTGTGGAGCACTTTGGCGCAGACGATGCATTTCCTATCAGTGACATGAACGACATCTTGCCGGGTTTAATGGAAGAGCGAGAGAAAATTTATACCCCCGTTGGCCGTTATCCTGACTTTGACCGGAAACTCTTAAGCTGGATCAACAAAATTAAGAAAGACAGTCGCAGTGGCAAACATGCACCTTATGAACTCGTTGATCTAAATCATTTATTGCACGAGCAACGTTTAATTAAACGCCAAGACGAAATTGCGGTCATGCGTAAAGCCGGCAAAATGTCGGCGCAGGGCCATAAGCGCGCGATGCAAGTGTGTCGCCCAGGTATGTTTGAATACCAAGTACAAGCGGAGATGGAATGCGAGTTTCGTAAAGGCGGCAGCCATTACAATGCTTACCCGTCGATTGTTGCAGGCGGCGAAAACGCCTGTATTTTGCATTACACAGAAAATACCGGTGAGTTAAGCAGTGGAGATCTATTATTGATTGACGCAGGCGCAGAATATCAATGCTACGCGTCAGATATCAGTCGAACATTTCCAGTTAACGGCAAGTTCTCTGCCGAGCAACGCGCGCTGTACGATATTGTGTTAGCCGCACAAGAAGCCGCGTTTGAAAAATGCGCCATAGGCTATAGCTGGAACGAACCGCACGAAGCCGCTGTAAACACAATTGCTCAAGGCTTAATCGACGAAGGCCTGCTCAGCGGTACGCTAGAACAAGTGCTTGAAACCACCAGTTACACGCAGTTTTATATGCACCGCACTGGTCATTGGCTCGGCATGGATGTGCACGATGTGGGTGATTATCATGTTGAAGAAACCTGGCGAGATCTTGAAGCTGGTATGGTATTTACCGTTGAGCCAGGCATCTATGTTGCACCCGCTGATAATGTTGATGCGCGTTGGCACAACATAGGTATTCGCGTTGAAGATAATGTATTGATTCGTAAAGATGGTTACGAGAACCTAACTATTTCAGCACCAAAAACGCCCGACGATATTGAAATGGTAATGGCGGGGTGAGTTCAGCAAGCATCAAGCAATACGACGTTATTGTTGTTGGCGCTGGCTTAATTGGCTCTGCGCTGGCTTTATTGCTTGCGCAAATAGAACGCGCTAAGCCACTTAATATTGCGGTTGTTGAACGCGCAGAACCATTAAAAGAAGCCAGCCAATATAACCAACGAGTTGTTGCTTTAGGCGAGGTTGCGCGATCTGTATTAAACCAAGTTGGCGTATTTGATCAGCTTGGTTTTGAGCACTGTCATGCGTATCAGCGGATGTTCGTTTGGGATGAAAACAGCAATGGTGAATTAGAGTTTACTGCACAAGATGCTGGCACTGAAGCGCTTGGTCATATGATTGACAGTCAGCAGTGCAACTATTTATTGCA
The DNA here is from genome assembly GCA_964578035.1 of uncultured Gammaproteobacteria bacterium. Taxonomy (GTDB): domain Bacteria; phylum Pseudomonadota; class Gammaproteobacteria; order Arenicellales; family Arenicellaceae; genus Arenicella. Next base: position 6,195 of record CAZOBR010000001.1, on the reverse strand, counting down.
GCAAAAAATGCTACAGCATAACAACGTTGACAGTTTTTATGCAGCCAAGCCTTTTGCTTTGAACTTAGAGGCCAATCGCACTGGTCTGATTATCGAAAACTCAGATGACACAGATGCTGGTGAGCAGGCTTTAACGGCGCCATTAATTATAGCCGCCGACGGTGGGCGCTCGTGGGTGCGACAGCAAGCGCGTATTTTTGTTAACCATCAAAGTTATGATCAATACGGCATTGTCGCAAATGTGAAAAGTTCGAAACCGCATCAAGACACTGCGTGGCAGCGCTTTTTGCACACCGGCCCCGTGGCCGTATTACCATTGGCGGATAACCACAGCTCAATTGTGTGGAGTGCTGACAATCAGGAGGCTGAGAGCTTGATGAGTTTGAGTGATGCTGGTTTTTGCCAAGCCTTATCTCAAGCGCTAGAAGGGCGTTTGGGTGATTTCGAGCTTTGTACAAAACGCCAAAGCTTTAGCTTGCAAAGTCAGCGAGCAGAACGTTATTTTGCCAAGAGTGCCGTGCTGGTTGGTGATGCGGCGCACAGCATTCACCCGCTGGCAGGCCAAGGTGCTAATCTCGGATTTAAAGACATCGTGCATCTAACCCAGTTGCTAAAAGATGAGTTACCGAGCAATTTTGCCAACCCTGTTTTATTGCAGCGATTTCAGCGAGTGCGAAAAGCCGATAATGAGCAAACCGATACAATGATGAGCGCGTTGCACAAAGCCTATCAAGGTGAAGCGGGTTTGTGGTTAGCCATGCGTGGTTTAGGGATGAACTTTATAAATCGCAGTGACACACTCAAACGTGTGTTGGCCAGGCAAGCAATTGGCACTTAAATAGTAAAGCGTATCAGATTATTACTCTGTCTGTTCCGTTGCCCAATACGCGCTTAATGGTTGAATGTATTCAGCAGGGTAATCTGATTTGCGCGCGCGTAGTAAGCTCGTACTGCTTGAATAAAAACGATATAACTCTTGTAACATTTGCTCGGCATTGTTGCTTTGTAAAAAACGTTTTAAACGAGTCTTTATCCGAGCGGGGACATCTGGGTGCGCGATAAACGCATAGTTGTTAAATGATTCACCCTGCGCCAAGCGAGTAAACATGTTCGGCTGTTGAACGTCAAGTTCTTCAAACAGGTGATTACTCACTGAAAATGCTTTGCAGCGATCCGCATCTTCACGCATTTCATTAACCACAGACCAGACTTCCAGCGGTTGAGCAGATAACAAGCCAGAGCCAAATGCTTCGCCTAATAAAATGTAGTCAAGATTTAAACCGCGTTGTGTGCAAACAGGTTGTTGAGCTAAGTCGGTGACCTCAAAAAAATGAGAATCGTTTTGTCTTGCGGCAACCACATATTTAAGTGAGTTCGGTAAACGTAGTAGTGGCGAAAAATTATGTTGTTGTATCGCCCACGCACTGTAGTGCGGTGCCGCGAAATAAATGCCGATTCGGCCATGGCGGATACCTTGTTGATAGCTTTGCCAGAAATCAGCGGTTTTGATTTCCAGTTGACCCAGTCCTTGTGCCGTTAAGGCTTCTTGCAAACCTGATTTTAGACTAGGGAATTGTTGCGAACTAATCGGTAAATACAAAGTGAATTTCGCGTCTTTTGAATAAGCGGGCACAGCTAGACAAACAAACGCTAAGCATACGAATAATAAAAGTGCTCGAGAATGGAGTTTGATCAACATCATGATCCTATTATTCTAACCCGATAATGAAATTCTGTTAGAATTGTCGCTCCTATTTATTAACGTAGCACTCTGAGGGTTAGCGCAAATGCGCTAAATAAACAATATGTCTAGCAGTGTTGATTTAAAACAAGCAGGCTTAAAAACCACACTTCCGCGTTTGCGTATTTTAGCGGTATTTGAAGACGCTAAAAAACATCACTTTACGGCTGAAGAAGTGTACAAAACGTTAATCGATGCGGGCGAAGAAATTGCCTTTGCAACGGTTTATCGAGTGCTTACTCAATTTGAAAATGCTGGCTTAATCTTACGTCATAATTTTGAAGGTGGCCGATCAGTATTCGAGCTCGATAGAGGCGAACATCATGATCACATGGTCTGCGCAAAGTGCGGCACGGTCACCGAGTTCTACGATGCTGAAATTGAAGAACGACAAAAACGCGTGGCTGAAAAGTATAATTTCGAGCTGCAAGATCATTCTTTGTATATGTACGGCATTTGTTCAAACTGCCAGAGCTAGTCTATTAAGCAAGTTTATTACTCTCCCAGATATTTTAATTCCATGACTACCCCTATTTCTATCGACGCAATATCGCAGATCTACAATCAACCGATTTTAGACCTTGTTTTCAAAGCGGCCGCTGTTCACCGTGAACACAATGTGGCTAACGAAATACAAGTCAGTAGCTTGATTTCTATTAAAACAGGCGCTTGCCCAGAAGATTGCTCCTATTGTTCGCAATCGGCACGCTTTAAAACTGAGATTAAAGTTGAGAAGCTAATGCCGGTCTCAGAAGTTTTAGAAAAAGCCACTGTCGCCAAAGAATCAGGCGCATCTCGTTTGTGTATGGGGGCTGCGTGGCGCAATGTTAAAGATAATGGCGACTTTGACAAAGTGCTCGACATGGTTAGTCAAGTCAATGATATGGGGCTAGAAGTCTGTTGTACCTTGGGCATGCTCACGCCTGTACAAGCGCAAAAGCTCGCCGATGCAGGTTTGTATGCTTACAACCACAATCTCGATACCAGTCGCGAATACTACGATAAAGTGATTACAACGCGCACCTACGATGATCGTTTAGAAACCATTGATAATGTGCGCAAGGCGGGCATCACCGTTTGTTCGGGTGGCATTATTGGTTTGGGTGAATCCGATCAAGATCGTATTAGTATGTTAGCTACATTGGCTAACTTAGCTGTGCCGCCAGAATCGGTGCCGATTAATGCATTGGTACCAGTTGAAGGAACGCCGTTGGCAAAAAATACCAAAGTGAATGTTTGGGATCTGTTGCGAATGATTGCGACGACCCGAATCTTGATGCCAAATACCGTTGTACGACTATCAGCCGGTCGATTAGAAATGACTGCACCAGAACAAGCCTTGTGTTTTCTTGCAGGTGCTAATTCTATATTCGCTGGCGATAAGCTGTTGACCACACCGAACCCAGATCAACAAGATGATGATGAGCTGTTTGACCTATTAGGTTTATTCCCTAAAGCTTCGGTTAGAGAACAAGCGGCATGCACCACTGATTCGGTTGCTGCGTCTGCCTAACATGTTCTAGCCAACAATATGATTAACTTCATTGCTTGGCATTTGAAACATTAAGGTCATTAACAGTAATACCGCGCTGTGAATCCTGCCAATCTTGAAAACCGTTTGCGTTCCGTACTGGAAGGGCGAAAAGCAGATGGTCATTTTCGTAGCCTTATTAGCCTAGAAGGTGTTGATTTTTGGTCGAATGATTATCTAGGCCTAGCGGGTGTTGATGATCAGTTAGAACAACTTGAACCGATTCATAAAACCAGAAAAGCAGGTTCAACCGGTTCGCGTTTAATTAGCGGCAATAGTGACGAAGCCGAACAACTTGAAACAACCTTAGCGCAGTTTCATGGCTTTGAGCATGGCGTATTATTTAGCTCTGGTTATGCAGCGAATAGCGGTCTGCTCTCAGCGCTGGGTAAAAAAGGAGACTTACTATTACTTGATCAATTGTCACACGCCAGCCTGATTGATGGCTCGCGCTTGTGTCACGCAGATGCGCAGTTTTTTGCGCACAATGATGTCAATGCCATGCGCGACACGCTTGAACAGTTTAATCAGAATAAAACATCTGAAGCGAACCAAGCCTTTGTTGTTGTTGAATCCTTGTATTCAATGGATGGTGATACTGCACCGCTAACTGAAATGGCGGTTATTTGTGAACACTACGGCGCCGCACTAATCGTAGACGAGGCGCATGCGATAGGTGTTATCGGGCCAGAAGGTGCAGGTTTGCTTAGTCAATTAGCCTGTCAGTCGAGTGTGTTTGCATCTATTTATACCTTTGGCAAAGCGATGGGCATGCACGGCGCGATTGTTGTAGGGTCAAATTTGTTGCGTGATTACTTAATAAATTATTGCCGACAGTTTATTTATACCACTGCACCATCGCCGCGTTATATTGGCGAACTGTCTCACGCGTATCAACGAATGCGCAGTGCTGATGATCGGCGGGCAAAACTCAAAGATAATATTAGCTACTTTAATCAACGCATTGCCGGACAAGTTTTGACTTCTTGTGAGTGGGGGGCAGGAAATAGTCCAATTCAAGCCTTATTGGTGGGAGACACGCAACGCGCAAAAAATATTGAAACCGTCTTACGTCAAAATGGGTTTGCAGTAAAAGCCATTGTCAGCCCAACTGTACCAGCAGGCACAGAGCGCATACGCATTTGCTTACACAGCCATAATAGCCATGACGAGATTGATCGTTTGGTATCATGCGTAACGTCGTCAATTTAATAGGCAAAGCGAAAATGAATATTATCGTTGCAGGTATTGGCACTGGAGTAGGTAAAACAGTGGTCTCGGGTATTGTTTGTCAAGCCTTGAATGCCGATTATTGGAAGCCTGTGCAAGCCGGTGACTTAGATAATTCAGATAGCCACAAAGTACAGTCTATGCTGGCAGCGTGTGGTAACTCGCAAAGCCAAATATTGCCCGAAACTTATTCCTTAAGTCAGCCAATGTCACCGCATGCTGCTGCGCAAATTGATCAAATTGAAATCGAACTTGATACGCTGTTAAGTGCTGCGCCGAGCGTGGGTCGAACAACTGTGATTGAGTTGGCGGGTGGCTTAATGGTGCCATTGTCGCAGACGCTATCAACTATCGACTTTGTGTCGGCCTTAAATAGCCCAGTATTGCTAGTAGCCGACTATTATTTAGGCAGTATTAATCATACTTTGCTCTCATTGCACTTATTAGAATCACATAAGATCAATGTGCTGGGCATTATTTTTAATGGGCAAAAAGCACCCGCCAGCCAACAGCTTATATTAAGTCAATCTGGTGTTAAGCTAATCGCTGAAATACCAGCTACAGACCAAGTCGACAACGCCGATTTTATTCAAACCCATGCCCGACAAATCCAACAACACTTCTAATAAAGTATTTAATAGCATTGAGTTTAATACCACGCAAGAGTGGCTTGATTTTGATCGAGCGCATTTGTGGCACCCCTACACGTCAATGCATCAAGCCTTGCCGTGCTACCCGGTTGTTGCAACAAATGGCGTAATGATTGAGCTAGACGATGGACGTCAGCTATTAGATGGGATGTCGTCTTGGTGGTGTGCCATTCACGGTTATAACCATCCTAAACTGGTTCAGGCCTTGAAAGCTCAGGCAGAGAAAATGCCGCATATTATGTTTGGCGGAATCGCACATCAAGGTGCTTCTGAGCTCGGTGCTAAGTTGCTACAGATTCTGCCCGAGCAATTCAAGCATGTGTTTCTGGCTGACTCAGGTTCAATCGCGATTGAAGTGGCGTTGAAAATGGCACTGCAATACTGGCAGTCAGTTGGTCAACCCGCTAAGCAACAAATATTAACGGTAAAGGGTGGCTATCATGGTGACCCATTTACCTGCATGTCAGTTGCTGATCCGGTTAATGGTAATCATCAATTGTTTCGTGGCGTTATTAGTCCGCAGCTTTATGCACACCGACCCGAAGTCGGTTTTGATCAAGCATGGCAGAGTAGCGATCTTGATTCAGTTAGACAATTACTCGAAACCAATAGCCAAGAAATTGCCGCCGTTATTATTGAACCAATTGTGCAAGGTGCCGTTAGCATGCGCTTCTATCACCCAGAGTATTTACGGGAATTACGTGCGCTGTGTGATGAATACTCAGTACTACTTATCTTTGATGAAATAGCCACTGGTTTTGGACGCACCGGTAAAATGTGGGCGATGGAACATGCGGGTATTTGCCCAGATATCGTGAGCGTGGGCAAGGCATTAACCGGCGGAGTGATGACGCTTGCCGCAACGATTTGCACGGCAGAGGTTGCGCATGGCATTTCTAACGGCAAAGTACCGCAATTAATGCATGGGCCTACCTTTATGGCGAACCCATTGGCTTGCGCCGTTGCGTGTGCGAGTATCGATGTGTTGCTCGATTCTGGTTCTGACGCAACTTACCCGAATGGTTGGCAAGTTGCGGTACAAA